>JAYFPV010000492.1:0-2407 GCA_034927465.1 Lawsonibacter sp. | reverse complement strand
CTTTTCCACCAGTGTTTCCATCGTCGCGTTTGAAACGCCGGAATTGCTTTTTGATACGCTGTCCGACGCCTCGAGGCAATCCTTCTCCGGCAAGACAATTTTGATATTCAATGTCATAGCCACCTCATCCTTATCAATCATTACATCTGAAATTTGAAACATCGTTGATAGGTAGTTCTGCAGGTAAATTACGCTGCCATGTGTCCCTGGAAAGGACATCAACGAGAGATAGCCGGCCGCCTCCATCCGTTTGAGAAAGCGCCCAACCGTTGCCTTGGAGACACCCCAACGCTCCGCAAGCTCGGCATATCCGAGCAACGGGCTGCCGGTGCCGTTGCGCATATACACTACGGGTCCAATGTCAGAGCCTTTGACCTGCTCATCATTGTAGATGGCGTTCAGCCATAGATCCAGCACACAATCCATCTCTGAGCATTTTTCACTGCTGATGATTTCGGCAGCAGCGGCGATAGGCATAAAGAAAAAGCCGCTGTCCTTCTGGCATGGAGCGTTATAGTCTAAAACCGTGTTGTGTTGACGCCAGCCCTTGATTTTGAATTTCACCACCTTGCCCCGGCCGAGGGTGGAATAGGTGATGAGATGCTGCTTTTGCAGTTTCTCTAAAACCGAAACGGCCTGGTAAAGAAATCTCACCCGGAACCACGCCGCCAGCTCACTAACGCGGCAAACCCATTCGCCGGGGTACACGGTGTAGCCGATGCCGTCTATGTTGCGGTATGAGGTACGAAAATTGGCATAGCTGCAAAGCACCGTAAAATAAAAAAGACCGGAGCCGCCGCTTGCGCGAATGCTCCGGTCTGCCATCAAGGTTTGAATCAACTGCCGATAGATTCGGCAGCGTGGGTAATCTACAATTTGTTTGAGTTCTAATTGGTATTCTGACATTTGAAAACTCCTTTATTATGTGCTATAATACGTATTAAATGAGTATTAAGAATCGAACGGTTTATCCAACCAACTTTTTTCATCTAAGGTATCTAAGGAAAAATACGAAAAACCCCATCTAATTCGGGAATACCGGGTAGCACATGATACTACATGCACCATTCGATAAATCCAGTAATGATGGGGTTTTTCAGCTATTGCAGACAATTATGGGTTACTGTAGATAATGGTCTGTGTGCGCCTCCTAAGCGGAAGGCCGGCAGTTCGAATCTGCCCGGGGACGCCAGCGAGGGTGCTGAAAGCCTTGATTTTTCAAGGTTTTCGGCATTTCTTATTTCATGGGTTATTCTTTGCTCAGACCGCAGCAAACCAAAGAGAAAATTTTATGATGCCATAAAAAAGTTCACCATCCACCTAAATTAGCTTGCTAAGAATTAGCAGAATTTTTGTCTCTCTTGCTATGAATCACCACTCTCTTGCTAATCGGAGCGAAAAATGGGCTAATATCGCTGCTAATCGACTTGGGAAATGGTATGAGTTCAATTATTTTCAATCACGCAAAAAAGGCTCAAACTCAACTGCAAATAAAGCTATAAACCGCACCGTAATACGCTGAAATACATGGCCGTCCACCTTCAAAAGTGGACGGCTATATTCTCATTGACTGCATGCCTTCCTTGGGGATGATGACGATCAATTCTCTTGTCGCAGCGGGCAGAGTGCTCATTCCTACGCAGCCAAACTTCCTGTCAACCAAAGGCATGAATCTGCTTATGTGATCCATCTCACGGGTAAAGAGGCAGATCAACCCAAAGCTCCGTATCGGGCATACTTCTGACGATGGTGGACAGCCACACCAATAATGCCAAGGCAATCATTGCTTCTCTGCGCTCGACTGTTGGCGAGAACATCCGCGTCTTTGATACGGAAATCCCCTATTCGGTGCGGGCGGCGGAGTGCAGCGTTGAAGGTAAGAGCATTTTCGCGCACGACAGGAACGGCTAGGTGGCTGCGGCGTATCTCTCAAAGGAGACGGAGACCAATACTGCGCTCAACCAGATTCGACTGATTACGCAGCTAACGACTGACACAAAGACAATTTACCGCCGCATTCCAGATCTAAACGGCCTCATGACAACCTCAACTCTGTCATTGCCGAAGCGAGTCACTATTTTCACTTCTGCCGTCCTGTCCGCACGCTTAACGGTAAACCGCCAGTCCTGTTTAGAACAGGACTGGCGGCCTAATCGCTTTTTTGTGTCTACTAACTATTGACTATCTCACTTATACAGCAGGCACGGCATCTCTTTTTTCTATTTTTCGTATTTCTGAGACGTGAACTTGACAAATGTGCTGCTTCTTAAAATCGTAATGTCCAGAAAAGCGTCTTCACCGAAACTGCAACGCCAACTGCGCCAAGAGCGCCGATCCACGCCAAAGAATCGATTCATCCACATCAAACCGGCTGCTGTGCAGCGGCCAAGTGTCCTTTTGCGGCAAC
>JAYFPV010000426.1:0-8931 GCA_034927465.1 Lawsonibacter sp. | reverse complement strand
GATTCATCAGGATGGGATGGAATATACCGATGACAATATCAATGCTTTGCTGCTTGCCCGCTATACGGCCCAAAAAATTCGCAGCTCCGGCGGCAGACTGAAGGGCCCAAAGAAGAGAACGGCGGCTCAGGATCACAGCTTCAAAGAGACGCTTGCCTGCCTGCTGGGCGACAGCGGAAAAAAGCGTGATGTTTCGAAAGACGTCTGATCGGAATGAAAAAGGAAATCGAATCTAGAAGAATTCAGTCAGCTACGTCGCACCTAGCAACAAGCATTCGTTTCACCGTAATTGCCAAAATAAGGACCTGCGTAGGGGGCTTGCCTTTTGCTGATGATGCAAGTCAAAGCAGATCTTCGTAGCTGCCTCGATACAGCACCTTGAGCGAATGCTTCGGCGGCCCCTCAAGCAGCGTCCCGTCCGTGTTGAAACGACCGCCGTGGGCCGGACAATCCCATGTTTGTTCCGCGCTGTTAAAGTTTAATTCCGTACCCATATGGGTGCAGGTAATGTCTAAAATGGTCACGCTGCCGTCTTCGTTCCGATAGATGCCGGCTTTTTCTCCGCCGAATCGGATGACTCTGCCCTCTCCGGGCTTGAGGCCCTCAAGCTCCTGCGTTCCCTCCAGCTTAGACTTAATCAGCTCCAGAATGGGGGTAATTGCCCCGGAACATGCTTTTCCAAATGAGCTGCTGATATCAGCCCGTGATCTGGAGTAAAGGCTCTCAAATCGGCAGTTTCCGGATGCAATCAGATCCGCAATCATGATGCCGGACAAGGTTCCGGTGGAAAGCCCCCATTTTTTGAACCCGGCGGCCACATAGAGATTGGAGTGATCTGAAATCCTTCCGATATAGGGAAGTTCGTCCGGGGTTTCGTAGTCCTGTGCCGACCATTTGGCAATGACTTCGCTCCCCCCTGCGATCTCCTCGGCAAATCGGATCAAATGTTCATAATGAAGGGCCATATCCTCGTTTCCACGTCCGGTATCGTGGTTGTCCCCAACTACAATCAGAATCCGCTCACCGTTTTCCACATGGGTCCGGATCGACCGGGTTGGGGTTCCCAGATTGATATAACTTCCATCGGGCCAGTCTTGTGCTGCACGCACCGCAATTGCATATGCCCGCTTCGGATACAGACGCGTGTAAAACAAATTTGGTCCGTCGTAAAACGGATACTGCGTCGCCATAACAACATGCTTTGCCTGAACCGTCAAATCATGTTCCAAGAAAACGGTTTTAAGCTCACCGTCGTTCAGCTTCACTGCTTTCGTATCGCAATAGATGGAGGCGCCTTTCTCTGCGGCTGCCTTTGCAAGTCCGTTTACATACCGTACGGGATGAAACACGTACTGGTTCTGGTAGGCGAGCAGCCCCTGATTGCCAGGTGGGAAATCCAGACGGTCCAAAAGGTCTGCTTTTATTCCGATTTTTTGAGCGGTATCGTATTCTTCCTTAAGGGTATCCCATTCGGTTTCATTGGCCGCGTAAATATATGCCGTGTTCTGGGTAAGCTGACAGTCGATGGCTTCCCGTTCCACCGCGGTTTTGACAAAGCCTAATGCCATATTCTGGGAGACAGCATAGTTTTTGGCTGCCTCTAACCCATATTTTTCGTTGATCTTGGAATAGACGATGCCGTGTTGAATCGTTACTTTGCCGGTTGTATTTCCCGTTGTCCCGTCGGCAAGAGTGCCCGCTTCCACCAAAACGGGCTTGAGTCCCTTTGATGCCAAGCAATACGCACAGGTAATTCCGGCAATCCCCCCGCCGATGATCAGCACGTCGGCAGAAATGCTTTGCTTCAAACTTGGGTAATCGCTCTTCTCTCTCGTCATGTTCCAATATGAAATTGTATGATTGTTCACAGGATTGCCCCCTAACATGAATCATCGGGAATCGTTCAGACGGATGGGAGAACCCTCCGGCCAAATCAGTTGGATCGGAGGGTTCCGGTTTTTAAACGCGCAGGATTCCAGCAATGGCTCCGGTGGCGCTTCAACGGTCTTTTCCCCAATATGGAGTATTCTTTCTCGAAAGGGAAAGACTATTCATTCTTTGGAAGGGCATGTCCATCGTATGCCCATAGTATTGGCTTGTTACGTTGAATGCAGACAGCCACCATTCGTTACTCCGGCAGCTCGTTGGAGGGCGGCAGGCAGGTGTTGTTCCCGCAGACATAAAAGGTGGTTTTGTCACGATGCATGGGGTAGGCGGGATCGTCGGTCACTTGAAAGACCCAATTTGATTTGATCCTGATGCGGTTCAACTCGGACGGATCCTTCAGAACGCAGACAATGTCCTTGGTGGGGAGCATGGAGTACAGGTAGAATCCAAGTCCGGAAGGGGATTCGGCTGCCGCGGCATTCAGAAATGCTTCCTGCTTTTTCAAGACAGAATAAAGTGTGTCTTCGTGGGTAAGCACGTATAGTCTGGTCAGGTTGTACGCCATCACAGAATTGCCGGACGGGATGGCACCGTCATAGGTCTCTTTGGGGTTGAAGATAAGTGTTTCGTTTCCTTTCCCTGAAAAGAAGAAACCGCCGTTTTCATGGTCAAAATACTCCGAGATTGCGTTCTGAAGCAGATTGTGCGCCCGGTCTTGATAGTGCTTATCCTGTGTGGCTTGGTGCAGACAGAGGAGCGCATAAATATAAAAGGCGTAATCATCCAGAAATCCCCTACCGCCGCGGACGCCTCCCGTCATGCCGGCGTACACGGTCTCCCTGTCCGTCAGGTTGCGCTCCATGAATTCAAACGTGTTCCGCGCGGTATGGAGAAATTCTTCCGTTCCCAGGATTCGGTAGGCGTTGGCATAGGCCGCAAGCGCCAGCGCATTCCATGCGGTGAGTAGTTTATGGTCCGTTTGCAGGGGCATTCTCGCTTTGCGGTATTCGTATACCTTCGGCAAAAGCCGGCTGATAGAGGGGTCAAACTTGGGGTTGTGGAGCAAGTTGGGGATATTTTTGCCCTCGTAATTTCCATTCTGGGTAATGCCAAAATAGTCGTTGAACCGGCGGCCATCCGCTTCGCCCAAAAGCTGAATCAATTCCTCCGGAGTGAACAAGTAATAGTTCCCTTCGATGCCGCCGCTGTCGGCGTCTTGGGCGGAAAAGAACCCGCCCTCCGGGGTTTTTAACTCCCGGTCCAGAAACAACAGAATTTGTTCCGCCACCGTGCGGAACGGTTCCTTGCCGGTGACTTCATAGCCCATCAGATAGGCGGTGGCGAGCAGGGCGTTGTCATACAGCATTTTTTCAAAGTGGGGTACCAGCCAAAACCGGTCGGTGGAATATCTGGAAAATCCATAGCCGATCTGGTCGAAGATGCCACCCCGATACATCTGAAGCAGGGTTCTTTCGGCTATGTCAGGCGCGGTGTACAGCAGCAGAAAAAGAAGATGCGGGGTCGGAAATTTCGGAGCGTATCCGAATCCACCAAATTTTTCGTCGAAGGTTTGCCTGAGTACGGATACCGCTGCGTTGATGGGCGCAGCCGCAGGGGTAGGTTCCGCGTGGATCGGATGCTGAAGTGCTGCCGCCAGCTTGGTTCCCTGACGAAGCAGGGCAGATTGATCTTCCACCCATTTTTTCTGGATAGTATAAAGGAGGCTGTAAAAATTTTCGCTTGGGAAATATGTCCCGGCGAAAAACGGCTTTTGTTCCGCCGTCATAAAAATACTGGTAGGCCACCCTCCACTACCGGTGAACGCCTGACAAACGCGCATATAAATATGGTCAATATCCGGGCGCTCTTCCCGGTCCACCTTGATGGAAACAAACGATTGATTCAGCAATTCTGCCACCGTTTCGTTCTCAAAACTTTCCATTTCCATCACATGGCACCAATGGCAGGTGGAGTAGCCTATGGAGACAAAAACAGGCTTGTTTTCGCGCTTTGCTTTTTCAAGCGCTTCCTTCCCCCAGGGGTACCAATCCACGGGATTATAGGCGTGCTGGAGCAGATAGGGGGATTGCTCCTTGATCAGCCGATTCGGTTGTTTACAACGAATGGTTGCCACATCCTTTCTGCTATTGTTGTGTTACAGATGACACGATGCCAAAGTGAATGGTTGATTTCTGAGATACAAGTATAAAACTTCTTGTGGTAGTGTGTCCAGGATCGGTCTTCTTAATAGAAAAAATCACGTGGGGCGTGAGGCCGGGCCGTCCGGCCAAGTTTGTTTTTTACCGGACGATGGAACAATTTACATGATAAGCCGTCAAAGATAACAGAACCCTAGGGAAATGAAGGAGGTTTCTATGAAAAGAATACCATTTAGAGTTCTTGTTGTTGTGGTCTTGCTGTTGACCACGGTGCCGTTGACGGTTCAGGCACGGTCCGATACAGGAAGCGCTTACAGCGATATCTCCGGCACGTGGTTTGCCGATGCCGCAACGCAATATGGTTCCCCTGAGATATTCTCGGATGGGACTTCGGAGTTTCATCCTGACAGAGAGATTACCCGGATCGAGTTTGTAAGGCTGCTGCATAAAGCGCTGGCTGTCAACATCAATTATTTTGTGGCCCCGGACATCAAGGACAATTTTGACGACATGGAAAACGGGGATGTGGGAGCCAACGAGCTGATTGACCTGGCCACGATTGGAATTATCGAAAGCGGCGGCGGTTTTCGTCCAGGGGATTCCCTTACCCGTGAAGAGATGGTTCACTGGGTGATAAACGCGCTCAACAATAAAACGGGCGGCGTTTATTCCATACCGCAAGTAAAACCCGTGCCATTTGGGGACGATTTGGATATTTCCGACGCTTATCGGGATGAAATTTACTCCGCGGCTGTCTTGGGCCTTGTCAGTGGAAGGGGCAATTACCTGCTGTTCCCGAAGGCCACCGCGACGCGCGCGGAAGCCGTCACAGTTGTTTCCCGTTTGATGATGCGTTTAGACAGTGATCAGTCTTCCGTTGCCGTAACCGCCGCGGCACAGCTTGACGGGGACGGCGCGCTCGCCATGTCGCTCACCATACGCAATCATACGGACCAAATGGTTGTCATCCACCACACCAGCGGGCAGAAATATGACTTCAGGCTTTTTGATGCGCAGGGCAACAATGTGTATACCTGGTCCAGGGATAAGATGTTCATGGCACTGATGAGCGAAACCGAGATCGGACCCGGCGAAGAACTTGTTTTCTCTGATACGCTGAGCAGCGAGGCATATGAAGCGGTAAAGCAGGCCGTATCCATGAGAGCAACGATCGTCGGCACGTCGGACAATTTTTCTATTGATCCGGACGGATATACGGCGGTCATTGTCAAGTAGCAGAGACGAATCCGCCGCAGGCTGTCCAGATGCCCTTAACTTGTATTGTCCGGCCGATTCACGAATATGGGCTCGTTATGAACCATGGCCGAACAGAGGAAGCGACACAAACTCCGAACCTTTTTCCATTGAGAAAGGTTCGGAGTTTGTGTTTGCCGGCCGTTAAACTGTCTGTTGCAGGAAGGAAGTGGAAATACCTTATTTGGTCTCTTCCCTTTGTTGTTTTTTGAAGATTTGTCTGCTATATTAAATCATGGGAATCTACGAAAAAATTCATATATAAAAGAAAACAGCGCTGCGCATTTTGTGGTTTCATCCGCAGAGAGAGCGTAATGCACTTGCCTGACTGCGTGAATACATGGAACAGGAAGCGGGATTGGCAGCCTGAACGTTGAGAGTGTCCAAATTTTTACATCAGAAGAACGCTTGGTGACCATTAGACAAAAGGGAAACAGGATGAAAATACCATTTTTCTTTAAGACTGATATCCAGGAGAATATTCGGAAAACATATCTGGCCCGCACAGAGTTTAAAGATGATTTGATCCTCCAAAATATTCAAAGAGGAAAGCTTTTGGCTGTTGTGGTTTTAGGGTTTGAGACTATTTTTCTGCTGATTGATGTCATAGCTTGCTTGTTTGAAGTCAATGACACATTCGCTTACTATGTCTATTTGACAATGTATTCCGTGATGATTGGATTCAATGTCATGTATCTGTATTTGATTCGCGGCTATGATCAAAATAAAATTTCCTTGGGCAAGATGAACATCTGCACGGTACTTTACTTAACGCTTGTGATGTCTTGGGGCAGCGTAATCTCTCTGATGGATCAGAAATTATATGGACAGCTTATGTCATTTATGGTCAACATGATCATATGTTCGATTATTTACTTGTTGGACGCAAAGAGAATGAGCATTCCCTATCTGGTTTCCACCCTGATCCTTGGAATTGGATTGCCGTTTGTTCAGAAATCAAGCAATATTTTGATTGGTCATTCCATTAATTTATGCGTCTTTATTGTGGTTTCATGGACGGCCTCGAGAATTGTCTACCGGAATTACTGTGATAATTACGTGATAAAAGAACTTATGAATCAGTCAAAGCTGCTGCTGGAAAAAGAAATGGAAGAGAACCGGGTGATCAATGAAAAACTTGCAATGGCAAACGCGAAGCTGAAAAAACTTGCACTTGTGGATGAATTAACGGGGCTTCCCAATCGCAGAAGTTTTCGTGAGTTTATTGATCGAATGTTTCAAAACAACAGCGCAGGCATGGCTGTGTCTGTTATTATGATTGATGTTGATTATTTTAAGCAGTATAATGACACCAACGGACATGAAAAGGGAGATTTGGCCTTAAGGGAGGTTGCAAAGCAGATTGACTCCATGGTTGAAAGCACCGACCAAATTGCCGTTCGATGGGGAGGCGAGGAGTTTATCTACATCGCATTTCAGAAAAACCAGGAAAATATCCTTGAGATTGCAGATGCGCTCAGATTGAAAATCTTGGGTCTCAAAATTCCAACCAATTGTTCTTCCATGAGCCCTTATATCACCGTTAGTCTGGGCGTTTGCAAGGGGACGATATCAAGCGCGAAGAATATAAACAAAATCATCAATATTGCCGACCAGGCACTCTACTTGGCAAAGAACAATGGACGAAACCGTGTTGCCATGTTCACCTACAAGGAAGGTTCAGACATGGCTTCTTCCTGATGGAGCATAGATTCATTGACACAAGCAGAAAACAGCTGGCCGGGAGAAGCTCCTCCCGGCCGGTACTTGTTATGTTCCGAAATCTTCCGGTTCTAAGTTCGCCCCAACAGCGGAATTCTTCGCCTGTTTGCTCCAACGGTATCATGCGGGTTGATAGACCGAATGGGGTTGATTTCTCTATGCGTACGCTCGAATGTGCGAAGCTGGTGTTAGCTCATACTGTTGCCTCCGTCTGAATGGTGTCTCAACAACCTCATTCTACACAAAGGCTTCATTGTGGGCTATCTTTTTGCCCTCATGGTGGCACACTTGATTTTACAGTGTATCTTTTGCATGAATCTTTGTCACATCCGTTTGAACATGTCTCTCCACGGGCCTGGCCGTCCGTGGAGAGACATGTATGCGCTTGAGAAGAGGATCGTAAGCTCGTTAGCCCAACTTGGTCAGGGCGAAGTCCACGGCAGAGGCGGATACGGGCCCCTTTGGATTAAGGGCAGATCCGATGAGCAGCCCGCTGTCGGCTGCAAAGTTTACAGAGTCCAGCGCCCAGGGGCTGACGGCTGCGGTATCGGAGTAAGCGGAGAGGACATCGGTACTTGCGGAGGCTGATTTTCCAAGGAAGGCGGCGTAGCGGCTGACCATCACGGAGAGCTGTTCACGGGTTATGAGGGTATTTGGGCTAAAGGCACCAGCAGAAACGCCTGCTGCAATGCCGTTTGCTTTGGCCCAAGCCACGGCGTTGAAGAAAGCAGAATTGACCGTCACATCGGAAAAAGCGGAGGCCGTGGGAACGGCAGGGGCGCCGGCTGCGTTATAGAGACGTAGAATTGCCTCGCCGCGCGTCAGGGCGGTGGTCAGAGAGGCAGGAGTACCGGTCTTCTGGATGGTGAACGTGTTGTCGATCTTTTGCACGCTGCCGTCATTCAGAATCTGATAGGTGTTAATGGAGAAGATGGAGGCAGTCATGTTCACGACGGAATAGCTTGGCAGCCAGCTTTGGCTTCGCTCGGCGATATAGTCCTGCTGCGGGCTGATCAGTTCATAGAACTTGGAGCCGGTGGAGGAGCTGGCTGTGATATACAGGATTCCGTTTGGATTGACGACTGTATTGCTGGCAACACTTTCGATGGTGTAGCAGCGGTTATCCTGAGCAAAGGAGTTTAGCAGAGCCTGGCCAGCGGGGTCGGTTTCTTTCGGATACAGGGGGATCTGAGCATCGGAGGCAGTATTGTACGCGTTGTCCCAGTCATAATCGGTCTTGTCGGCATTCAGCTGGAACTCATACGTGCCGTGGCCCTGACTGTCTCCGTAAAGCAGCTTGCTGCGGCTGTAGGTGTGGTCGTGGCCCTGGAAGACGACATCGACATCATACTGGTCAAATAAGGGGGTCAGTTGGGTGCGCAGGATCATGCCGTCGGTATCCGAATGGTCCAGACCTGAACCGTAGATATCCTGATGCATGGTAACGATCCGCCAGGTGGCGTTCGGGTCAGAGGCAATTGCTGCCTGGATCGCCGCCTCATGTTCGGCCACATTGTAGTTGTTGGTGTTGAGCACGATGAACAGCCCGCTGCCGTAAGAGTAGTAGTAATCACCGCCGGCCTGGGTGGTGCCGAAGGAGGTGGCGTTTGGTGTGAAGAAGTGGTAGAAATAGTCGGGGTTCAGAGAATCGTGGTTGCCGATTGTGGTGGCCACGGGGAGGGAAGTCAGAGCGCTGGCATTGAGATAGCCTGCGTATTCCTCTTCTTTGGCCTTGCCGGTACGATTGACCTGATCACCGGCGGACACGATAAAGTTCAGGCCTGGATTCTGGAGGAGCGCAGTATCCAGGGTGCGGTCCCAGGAAAAACCGTCGTTCCGGGCAGCGGTATTTGCCGTGCCGACGTCCGCTGCCAGCGCACCCTCGCCCTGAGGCTGGCCCTTGGAGGCA
>JAYFPV010000510.1:0-3966 GCA_034927465.1 Lawsonibacter sp. | reverse complement strand
CAGCGCCTCCTTCGGTAAACGACTCTCCCTCTCTTCAGTCCAGCAGCGTCCATACAGAGTGTTCCAGCTGCAGCCGGCTGCCAACCGTGGTCCCCTCAGGCAACAAAAACATGGTAATGGAATGCTGCACCCCCTCATCAGACATCAAGGCGGCATAATCTCCATTGATGGACTGCACCTGATACACAATCGGTTCCAATTCACTCAGCACCTTTCGGTTCCTCTGTTTCAAAAGTCCGTTTTATGGGACTCTTCTTTTTGTATCCTGAGTTCACTCAGATCGGAAAGGGGCAAACCAGTATGGATTACAAAATAGTATGGGTTCGGGGGCACATTGAGGTCTTCGACTGGGCAGGGCGGTTTTGCTTCTCTGCCGACAACGAGCGGGAGGCTCTGGAAGACCTGGGACTCACCGCGTGACAAGGGGTTTCACTGCCAGAGCGGGGCACCTTCGACGCTCCGCTCTGTTTTGTTTGAAAACCAGGTCAGGAATCGATAAAGCTGCGCACTCGCAGCTTCACGCCCAGGTCGGCGGCAATTTGTTTGCAGTGTGCAATCTCCTCCGGGGTCTTGTCCTTATCCACAATGGTCAGCACCACGTGGGGAATATAGGCGGCGGCCTCCCTGGCAAAATCCAGCATGGCCTGATAGGCTGCCTCTCCCTGAACGGGATGGCACAGGGCCACATACTCCTGGGCAGTCACCGCATTGAGGGAGATGGACAGGGTGTCAATTCGCCCCTTCAGCTCCGGCACAACATCCCGGCCCTGAATCAGATTGGCATGACCGTTGGTATTGATGCGCACGGGGGGGAGCCGGTCGCCAAACCGCTCTTTCAATTGATCCACCAGCCACAAAACATCGTCCAGCCGGTACGTCGGCTCGCCATAGCCGCAGAACACAATCTCCCGGTAGGCGCACACATCCCGAGTTAAGAAGCTGTCCATGGCCTCCTGACGGGTGGGCTCCCGCTCCAGCCACAGAGAATCCTCGGTATAAATGGACCCCTGTGCCTTGCCGTGGCGCAGACAGAATTCGCAGCTGCAGTTGCACCGGTTGGTCAGGTTGACATACAGCGCACCCTCGTATTCATATGTGATCGTCATATCAGCAGTTTTCCTCCTCATTGATGCCAAAGAAGTGCTTCCCGTTTTCCAGCGCAAGGCAGGCGACCTCCTCTGGGTCCAACCCCTTCACCTGCGCAATGGTCTCGGCCACCAAATGGACATAGCCCGAGTCGTTGCGTTTGCCTCGAAATGGCTCCGGAGTCAGATAGGGGGAGTCCGTTTCGATCATGATCCGATCCATGGGCAGCCAGTCGATAACCTCCAGCGCCTTTCTGGCATTTTTGTACGTGACTACCCCGGTGAAAGAGAGCATCCATCCCAGATTGACCAATACCTTGGCGTCCTCCAGACTGCCGGAATAGCAGTGGTAAACCCCTGTGACTCCAGGGTGGGCCCGCACCACCTCCAGGCAATCGCGGTGAGCTTCCCGGTCATGGACGATCACTGGCAGAGACAGCTCCTCCGCCAGCTGCATCTGCCGGTGGAACACCGCCAGCTGAAGCTCTTTTGGCGGATTGTCCTTCCAATAGTAGTCCAAGCCGATCTCTCCGACGGCGCGCACCTTTGGATGGGCGGCCAGCATGCGCAGCTCCTGGACGGCGCCGTCCTGCCAATCTCCGCAGTCGGAGGGGTGCACCCCCACGGCGGCGTAGACAAATGGGAAAGCATCGGCCAGATCCACGGCGGTTCGGGAACTGGCCAGATCGCAGCCCGGATTCAAAATCAGCTCCACACCTTGCTGCGGCATGGCAGCAAGCACGTCCATCCGGTCCGCGTTGAACGCGTCGGAGTCATAGTGGGCGTGGGTATCAAATAGACGCATGGGACTTCACCTCAGTTCGGGCCGCAGCGCGGCCCGGATCATTTTTTCTTTCTCTCGCAGACAGTATCATACCCCATCGGGACAGAATACGCAAGGGGAAGGAAGCCAGCCTCCTTCCCTTTTGTCTTACAGGGAAAGCCAGACCATGTAGTGGTCACCCTCTGAGTACTTGCTCTCGCTCTCTCCCTCGGCATAAAGCTCCTGGAACACCACGGCAGCTTTGGTCACCTCGTTTGGTACCTCAAACACCAGTACACCTTCCCGCGTCTCGCCCTTTTCCACCTCATATTCGTCAGGCAGCTGCTCATCGGAAGATTGGGGAATGGGGTAGCTCCCATCCATGCTGCTCAGGCTGGTATCGGCGGAACTGTCGCTCTCTCCTTCGCCCACCCAAAGCAGGGCAAAATCGGCCCAGTTCATGGGGACCACATCTCCAAAGGTATTTTTAATGGTCATGTCACACACCACAAGCCGGTATCCATCCTTTGCCTCATATCCCCCGTAACTGTCCGTCGTTTCCACGCCATTCACGGTGAAATCGAACCAGTAAGCGGAAACCTTATCCCCCACCTCAAACTCGGTTTTCTTCTCTCCCATTCCAGGAACGGCGGAACAAGCCGCTAGGGTCAAGCCCAGGGCCAACAGCAACACCAGAATCCATCCCCGTTTTTTTTTCACGCTGCACACTCCAATAATCCTTCATTTTCCAATTAGCCTAGACCGATTATAGTGGATGAACCGTAAAAAAACAAGGGTGCCCCGAAAGAAGATCTCACGAACGGGCCCGCTTTATCCCTCTTCCGTTATGTGCAGTACAAAGTGATTTTTTTCAAAGGTCAAATACCCGTCGTCGCGCAGCTTGCTCAGCTCCGCCGACATGGCGCTGCGCTCCACCGACAGATAGTCGGCCAGCTGCTGGCGGGTAAACGGAATTGCGAGTTCCGACGAACCGCACCGCTGCGCTTCCGCCGACAGATAGGAGAGAAGCTTTTCCCTGGTTGTGCGTTTCCCCATGTGGGTCAGCTTTTCGCTGAAACGAAGATTTTTCCCGGCGATCTCTGAAATGAGGTTTCGAATTAACCTATCATGATAGGCGCACCCGTTGGAACATGTAGTTAAAACACGCTGCACATCCAGCCACATCAGTTTGCACGGCTCCGCCGCCACAGCGCTGACATTCAAAACGGCTCCCGATTTGCAAGCAAAGGACTCAGCAAAGATCTGTCCTGGCATAATCCGTGCCAACAGATTCCGCCTGCCCCAAACGTCTTCCTGCACGATCAGTACGCTTCCCAAGAGCACCAAACCAATTGCTTCCGTCCGCTCACCGCGACGAAGGAGATAGGTTTCCTTTTGCGCACTGGCCGTCCTCGCCCCAAGACACCCCAGCATGGCCTCCGCTTCTTCTTCCGCAATCCCGGCAAACATGGGAGAAGTTCGGATCAGTTCAAACTGTTTTCTCAAAGTGGCCCCCTTCTGTTGGAATTCCAACCGACAGATTGAATTGATTGTAGTACACTCAAAGCACAAAAGCAAGAAGATCAACGCCAAAGATCAGGAGGACATCAGATATGAAGCGAACGATTATTCAAATCGATGAGAATAAGTGCAACGGCTGCGGCGCGTGCGCAGCGGCATGCCAGGAAGGAGCCATCGGTATGGTAAACGGGAAGGCCAAGCTTCTGCGGGACGACTATTGCGACGGATTGGGCAATTGCCTGCCCGCCTGCCCCACCAATGCCATTACCTTTGTCGAGCGGGAGGCGGCGGCGTATGACGAAGCTGCCGTTCTGGCGCACAAGAACCGGCAGATGCAGGCCCAGAGGACAAGCCTTCCAAGTGGCTGCCCCGGCAGCCGGGCGCAGCTTCTGTCTCGTGAGCAGCCCCCCCAGCCATCCGCTGATGCGACAGCACCAGTTTCTCAGCTGCGCCAGTGGCCGGTTCAGATCACGCTGGCTCCGGTAAACGCCCCCTATTTCAACGGGGCCAAATTGCTGGTCGCCGCCGACTGCACCGCTTACGCCTATGCAGGGTTCCACGAGCAATTCATTCGCGGCCACATCACGCTGGTGGGCT
>JAYFPV010000042.1:0-2368 GCA_034927465.1 Lawsonibacter sp. | reverse complement strand
CCAGAGTACAAAGGGTGCGGAGCCCGAACTGGAAGGCATAAATAAAACGGATAGCCGCGAAGGCATTCGTGCCTATGCCCGGGGCCGGGCTTATATTCCGGGCCGTTTTGACGGAGTGACCCCATATATCGATCCCAATGGAGGCAGTCCTGCCCAGAAAATGGATTTGCCGACCCCCAACGGGGAGACAGACGAATTCGTGTCTGAAAAACAGGCACTCCCTGAAGCACAAAAGCTCTCTGAAGAGAAGGCTTTTGAAGGGGAAACCGCTGCCCAGACGGATGGTCCCTCTGCTGTTTCCGAGGAAACCAACCTTGCCGCTCCAGAGACCGAAGAGATTGAAGTGGAAGTGGAGGAAGTAGAGGTTGACGTGGATGAGGATAAGGAGAGCTGAAGATGAAAAAGTGGATTGAAACCACCGGGCGCTCAGAAGAAGACGCCATCTCTGCCGCCCTGTTTCAGCTAGGTCTGGACCGGGACGACGTGTCCATTGAGGTGCTTGAACGGGCAAAATCCGGATTTCTGGGGTTTGGCAGCAATCCAGCAAGAGTTCGTGTGAGCTACGAGGTAGAGGAAGAGGGGAGTACCCCCAAGCCCGTGAAAGATCGGATGCGGGATGAAGTCCTGTCGGTTGTAAAGGAAGTGCCCAAGCCGGTGCGGACTCCAGACCCTGTGGCAGCACCAAAGCCTGTCTCCGTGGAGAAAAAAGAGATTCCCGTTGAAAAGAAAAAAGTCCCTGCAGTGGAGACTACTGTCTCTCTTGTGGCGGAGGAGACCATTCTGGCCGCCAAACCAGGGGCTCATTCGCCTAGACAGCGCCAGCAAGCCCGGATGCCGGAGCGCCGGGAACCCCGGCCCTCCTATGCCCAGCTTCAGGATGGGGATGAGGTACTGATTGGGGGCGATCAAGGACCAATCCGACGGGAAGTCGTGCTGGTGCCGGCCGACCAAGAGGATGAGAAAGCACAGAAAATCGGTCAATTTCTTACCGGGTTGATGAAGCATCTGGATGTCCAAGCCGTTCCGGAGGTCTATATCACGGACGAAGGCGCCTATAAGATTATTCTCCAGGGCAGAAACCTGGGTGCTATCATCGGACGCCGGGGTGAAACCCTGGACGCCATCCAGCAGTTGACCAATTACTCGGTGAATCACGGACAGGCAAAGCGGATTCGCGTCCACATCGATGCCGAGGGCTACCGGGCTAAGCGAGAAGATTCCCTCCAGCGACTGGCGGAGAAGGTGGCAGGTAAGGTGGTCAAGTACCGCAAGAATATGACCCTGGAGGCGATGAACGCCTATGAACGGCATGTCATTCACACGACACTTCAGGATTATCCCAACGTGACTACCTACTCCACCGGAGTGGAGCCAAACCGCCGTACCGTGGTGGCCTACGCCCCCGGACAAAAATAAGAAGGCCAATGCACGGCGGAAGGAGACACTCTCCTTCCGCCGTGTTGTTTGTGTAAACGGAAAACGGCCCACTGCGGTGCTCCTGGATGTCGAACGTGTCAAGTTTTTACAACCGCAGCTTATATTTTTATGGAGGTGCTTGAATGTCAACCCCTCTTTATGACGCGCTCACGCAATACGCCAACCGGAATCCCGCCCGATTTCATATGCCGGGCCACAAGGGAAAGGCGCTGCCTGTTCCGGAATTGGCGGGCCTGTCCCGGATTGATGTGACTGAACTGCCCGATACCGGGAACCTGTACGAGGCTGGCCCCCCCTTTGATCTGGCTCAATCCCTGTGGGCACAGATTTTCAATTTTGATGACTGCCGGTTTTTGACCGGGGGTTCTACGATGGGACTTCATGCCGGACTGACCTTGTTTTGTTCTCCTGGGGACAAGATCCTGGTGGATCGGGGTTGTCACCGGGCGGTATACAATTCCATGGCTCTTTTGGATCTGGAGCCTGTTTTTCTGGAGAGGCCCTGGCTGTCCAAGCATAATCTGGTTGGCCCATTTTCCAAAGAAAATGTGGAGAACCGGCTGGCGGCTCACCCCGAAATAAAAACAGTCTGTATTACATCACCAACTTATTCCGGATTGTTGTCAGATACTGCGGCAATTTCAGAGGTAGTCCATGTGCACGGTGGAAAACTTCTGATTGACGGAGCGCACGGGGCACATCTGCCGTTTCTGGGCGTGGATGCGTTTTCCGGAGCTGATGGGGTGGTGGTTTCCGCGCATAAGACGCTTCCTGCTATGGGCCAGTCTGCTCTGTTGTTTACCCGAGGTGTGGATCCTGCGCGAGTGCGGCGTGCAGCTTCTATTTATGGCAGCTCCAGCCCCTCTTACCCCATGATGGCATCCCTGGATTTGGCCCGCCAGTGGCTGCTGGATCATCCGGGCGAATATCC
>JAYFPV010000468.1:0-3700 GCA_034927465.1 Lawsonibacter sp. | reverse complement strand
GCCGTTATGCCAATCTTTACACCCTTGGCTGACCTCATAGGAATGACCCGGCAAACTGCGGTGCTCGCCTTCAACTTCGGCGACGGCTTCTGCAATTACATACTGCCTACTTCGACGGCGCTCATGGGCATCATCAGTGCCTCGAACATCCCCTATGACCGCTGGATGAAATTTATGTGGAAGCTGTTCTTCATCTGGCTGGCGGTTGGTGCGGTGCTAGTTGTCATTGCGCAGGTCATCCACCTCGGCCCAATGTAAGCCACATCGCGCATTTCCTTAGTATACTACACGAAAGAGGATTCATATCATGAAAGACACGCTTTTTTCCGCAGTGGATGCCCAGCGTGACAACCTGATCAAAATGGCCGACGCTATTTTTGACCTTCCCGAATACGACGGCGAAGAGGTATTTGCCAGCAATACGCTGACCGAGTATCTAGCAGCTAATGGCTTTTCGGTGGAGACAGGTACGGCGGGCTTTCAGACGGCTTTTCGCGCCGAGTATCAAAACGGCACAGGCGGGCCAACCATCGGTATCCTGTGCGAATATGATGCGCTCAGGGGTTTGGGCCACGGCTGTGGCCACCACATGCAGGGGCCTGCCTGCCTTGGGGCTGCGGTTGCGCTGAAAAACGCGGTGCAGGATAAGCCCTATACACTGATCGTTTACGGCACTCCCGCCGAAGAGACATTCGGAGCCAAGTGCGGCATGCTTGAAAAAGGCTGCTTTAAGGAACTTGACGTGGCTCTGATGATGCACGGCGGCCCCGACACTTGCACCGACATCAAATGCATCGCGCTGGCCACATTTGACGTTGCCTTCCACGGCAAGGGCGCGCACGCGGCGCTGGCACCCGATAAGGGCAAAAGCGCATTTGACGGGCTGCTGGCGGCGTTTAACGGCATCGAATTTTTGCGCGAGCACGTGCCGGAAGACGTGAAAATGCACTACACCGTCACGCAGCTGCCAGGCCCGGCTAACGTGGTGCCCGCCGGTTCGGTGGGGCAGTTTGCGCTACGTTCCTTCTCTAAAAACACGCTGGATGGGGTTCTCACGCGCTTTAAAGAAATTATTCAGGGGGCAGCGCTCATTGCGGGCGTTACATATGATCTTAGCGAAGGGAAATATCTGTACAACAAAATTCCCGTGCTGGGGCTCAATAAGCTGCTCATGGATAACGCTGCGCTTGCCGGTGCGCCGCGTCTTTCGCCCCCGCGTGAGCGTACCGGTTCGACCGACTTTGGCAACGTGATGTATGAGATTCCGGGCAGCTGCATCCGCGTGTCGTTTGTGCCCGCCGGAACATCCTCGCATTCACAGGCGTATGTCGACGCGGGCAAGTCCGACGCGGCGCATAACGCCGTGCTCTGTGGCGCCAAGGCCATCGCGGGCGCTTCGCTGGATCTGATTGCCGACCCTGAGCTTATGGCGCAGATGAAAGCGGAGTTTACCGAGAACAAACAGAAATTTCGCTAAAAGACCTGGATAGTCAGGTGCCAATAACGTTTTGTAAAACGTGGTTAGCGCCGACACGGGGCATTATACTGATCGCCCATTAAAAAGTTGAATAGAGTGATGTGCAGATTTTTTAATCGGCAAGGACGCGGAGGAACGTGGGCTGTCGCCCGCCGACCACGAAGACGACGCGGGTCGAAAATCTGCCGTAAAGAAATCAACTGTTAGTGGGGTATTGGTATTTACGGCTATTTCGGTGGGGGGAACCCTTCCGAGGTAGCCGTTTCTTTTTGAACCCCGTCTTTTGGATTGGCCTATGTACTGCAATCGCACATAAGGAAAGGAAGGTTCGTTATGCGTCTTAAACCGTTTGCTGTCGATATCGCCTGTGATGTCGGCGGTGCATTTTTAATGGCGGTTGCCATCCAGTGCTTTATTTCGGGGTGCCACATTGCACCCGGCGGCGTCTCCGGTATTGCCATTCTGCTGAACTTTTTGTTCTCATTGCCGATTGGCATCATGTCGTTCCTTTTAAATCTGCCGCTGCTGATCTTGTCCTGGCACTATCTGGGCCGGATATCCACGCTGAAAACGCTCAAGACTGTCGTGATTATGTCGCTGGTGCAGGATATTGTGGTGACGCCGTATTTTCCGGCAATCGCGGGTGAGCGTATAGTGCTGGCGGCTTTTGGTGGCGTGTTTTCCGGCATGGGGATGGCCATGATCTTCATGCGCGATTCCACCACCGGCGGCATGGATATCGCCGCCAAGCTGAGTCAGCGCGCCGCGCCGCATGTTCAAATCGGCCACGCGCTGATGTTAGTAGACTGTCTGATCGTGGGTGCATCGGTGCTGGTTTATCGGAACATTGACACGGCATTTTACGGCCTGCTGTGCATCGTCTGCACGACCCAGACCATCGATATGATTATTTACGGCATGAAGCGCAGCACGATGGTGACGGTTATTTCAAAGCACAATGCTGAAATCGCCGACGACATTATGCGTCAGCTCAACCGCGGCGCGACGTTTTTTAAAAGCTGCGGCGCATTCAGCCGCTGTGATGGCGAGGCGCTGCTATGTGTCGTGGATAAAAAGCAGTTCAACCGTGTTAAACAGATCATCGACGCGCACGACACCCGTGCTTTTGTTATCGTGTCCGAAACCAAGGAGGTCTACGGCGAAGGCTTTTTGGAAAACTGCCACACCAGCGTGTAAATATCGTTTCCGGTGGCCACATGAAATTTTCATATGGGGGTTTCCACAGCAAAACTGTCTTCCCCTCCTGCGCCTTTGATTATCCTATCATGTAAGAAATTACTAAACAGTAGAATCAAGCTGAGCCAAGCATGCCTTAATGAGACCTCGGCTCCTCCATGTGGCAAGCCGAGAGGTGTTTTCTTGCAGAAACATGCCTCAGAAAGTTTTTTGGTAGAGGGCAGAAATGCGGTCAAGTCCCTCTTTGAGCGTTGCCCGGGGACAGGCAATGTTCATGCGCATAAATTGCCGACCTTCCTCACCGAAGCTACTTCCACGATTCATGGCCACCAGGCACTTGTTGGTGAAAAAATCGTTCAGGGCGTCGTCCGCAAGGCCCAGCCCACGGCAGTCCAGCCACATGAGATACGTTGCCTCCGGCCAAATGAGTTTGATCCGTGGCATATTCTCTTTCAGATAGCCATCCAGAAAGCGGACATTTTCCTCCAGATAGGCCACCAGCTGCTCTACATAGTCCTCGCACTGGGTGTAGGCCGCAATATAGGCCGGCAGAGCGAATACATTCTGCTGGACGGTTCGGTTCTTCTTAAACTGTTGCTGTAGAAATCTCCGCAATTCCGGGTTCGGCACCACAATGCCAGATCCGCGCAACCCGGCGATGTTGAACGTCTTGGACGGCGCGTAACAGGTCACCGTGTTCTGCGCGATTTCTCCGCTGATCGAGGCGACCGGCGTATGCCGATGGCCGAACAGTGCCAGATCGGAGTGAATTTCATCGCTGATGAGGACGACTCCGTTTTTCAGGCAGATATCCCCGATACGGGTCAGCTCCTCTCGCGTCCAGACGCGGCCGATGGGATTGTGGGGGTTGCAGAGGATCATAATTTTGGCCCGGGGGTCTGCCGCCCGGCGCTCTAGATCCGCGAAGTTGATCTCATACGTTCCGTTGTGGAGAAGCAAACTGTTGTTGCTCATTTCCCGCCCGTTGTCAAAAATTGCAAAGGCAAAGGGATGGTAGACGGGACG
>JAYFPV010000255.1:0-9492 GCA_034927465.1 Lawsonibacter sp. | reverse complement strand
TATCAAAAATTAGAACAAGTCTTCCCCGAGCAGGGACTGGCGGAATGTTATCAGGCGCGCTATGGGATGCGGTATCAATGTGCAAGCCCGAAGGCCGGGAAGCTTTGGGAGGTGTTTTCCAAGGAGTGCCAGAGACTTGGCTTGCTTTGCAACATGCGCCATATTGTTTCGGCTGCCACCCGGCCCTACACCGATCGGCAGCTGACTTTCTTTTAACGGAGGGTGCCTCTTGGCTGAATTGTGCTGATGTTACAGCACACGGAGATGAATCAGCTGCTAATACGGCGGATTGTCAGACGGCAGGTTCACGTGGGAGAGCCAACAACTGCCTCAGGACAATTTGTCCATTCATATATACCCAAATAAAAAGCGGGACAGACATTTGTCTGCTCCGCTTTTTGGTCAAAGATAGGAAGACGGAATGAGATGGATCAAGAGATTACTCACAGGGAATGAATCAGAGGACTCCAGCCAGGACAAGGGCAAAGGCCACAAAGGTGACTAGAAGGACCAGAGAAAACAGAAGAAAGCCCGCGTTCCACTTTTTTTCCTGATTGCTCTGAGAAGGCGGTACCAGACCAGCCTTCCGCATGGCGGTGACGACGGGCTTATACAGCAGCAGCGTGGCGGCCATGTTCATGCCGCCCTTGGCCAGATTAAAGGGAAGAAAGATAGGTACCAGCATGGCGGCGATGGCGTCCCGGGGCTGGCCCATATAGAAGGGCGTGAACAGATAATTCCAGAGCAGCATCACCGTAACCAGGCAGGTCACGCCGCTGACAAGACCAAGAACCGCGCCCTTTTTGGTGTGGAACTTTTTATACAAGAAGGAAGCGGTGCAGGAGAACGAA
The DNA here is from genome assembly GCA_034927465.1 of Lawsonibacter sp. GTDB lineage: Bacteria > Bacillota > Clostridia > Oscillospirales > Oscillospiraceae > Lawsonibacter. The sequence continues at coordinate 8,641 of JAYFPV010000255.1, read as the reverse complement.
CAGGTGGCCAGAACGTTCATCAGGAATCCGAAGGGGCCGGTGGTGCTGATGGTGATCATCTCAAGAAAGGAAACCAAAAGGGATATGATGGCGGCAAACAGAGGGCCGAAGGTAAAGCCCCCGATGCAGATGACGACATCCTTGAAGTCGAAGTCCAGAAACATGACACTGGGCATTAGCTTCGACAGCAGCATCACGATGTAGGCGATGCCAGTGAGCATGGCAATGCTGGTGATGGTTTTCACATTTAGTTTTTTCGCGGACAGGGAAGGGGTTGGGGTCTGCATCATGGTGGGAGAAGACATAAAAAAACACTCCTTAAATTCGTTTAGTCCACCTGAAAAGCCTATGCCCTTCAGGTGTCAAAACAATCAAGGAGGTGCGCTGACACACACACCAGACGGTGCGCGCATCCATTGTTTTATACACATCTTCTTCCATCCGGACTATACCGTTGGTCCCGGAGTTTCACCGGGTCAGCGGGTCCATTTCTGGACCCGGTCGCGGACTATACCGCCAGTGGGGAATCTCACCCCGCCCTGAAGACATTGGATTCAGTTGTCTGGTGTCTATTATAATGGGTTGTTGAAGAAAATGCAACCCCTATTTCAAAAAAATGAAAAGGAGAACAAAATCTGGGCCAATTTGAAAAACTTTGACTTTCCCCCTATGCAAATGGCAAGAATTATATTAAAATAGGAGGGCAAGAATGAAGACAGGAGTGGTTCCTATGGAGCGGCCAAAATATAAGCGAGTTCTTTTAAAAATCAGTGGGGAGGCCCTGGCGGGCGATGCCTCCCGCGGACTGGATTTTCATGTGATCGGTGAGGTGTGTGAGGTAGTCAAGCGCTGTGTCAACCTTGGGGTTCAGGTGGGCGTTGTCGTCGGCGGAGGCAACTTTTGGCGCGGAGTGAAAGACGGCGGAGATCAGATGGAGCGGGTTCGTGCCGACCATATGGGCATGCTGGCTACCGCCATCAACGCCTTGGCTGTGGCGGATGTGCTGGAGCAGAAAGGGGTCGAGGTTCGGGTCCAGACCGCCATTGAGATGCGGGCGATGGCCGAGCCATATATTCGCTCCAGAGCGATTCGGCACCTGGAAAAGGGAAGAGTTGTGATTTTCGGGTGCGGTACAGGCAATCCGTTTTTCTCTACCGATACCGCGGCGGTGCTCCGGGCAGCTGAGATCGATGCCGACGTGATCCTGCTGGCCAAAAACATTGACGGTGTCTATTCCGCCGATCCAAAGCTGGACCCTAGCGCAGTCAAGTATGATGCTATTACCTATGATGACGTGCTGGCCCAACACCTGAAGGTGATGGATTCCACTGCTACCTCGCTGTCCCTGGACAATAGGATCCCGGTTCTTCTGTTTGCACTGAAGGACCCGGAGAATATCCTCCGCGCGGTCATGGGAGAAAAGATCGGAACCATCGTGGAAGGCTGAATTTCAGACCGCAGCCACATGGAAACCGATAGAGTGTAAGGAAAGGAAGTCAAGACCATGAACCCTGAAAATAAGATTTACGATGAAAAAATGCTGAAGACCATTGAGGTGGTCAAGGCCAACTTCGCCTCGGTCCGGGCCGGCAGAGCCAACGCCGGCGTACTGGACCGTATTTCTGTGGAGTATTACGGTACCCCTACCGCCCTGAGCCAGGTGGCGGCCGTTTCTTCTCCGGACCCCCGCACGCTGGTGATTCAGCCATGGGATGGATCTCTGCTGAAGGCCATTGAAAAGGCCATCCAGACCTCTGACCTTGGTATTAACCCGCAAAACGACGGACGCGTGATCCGCCTGGCTTTCCCTCAATTGACCGAAGAGCGGCGCAAAGAACTGGGCAAGCAGGTCAAGAAATACGGGGAAGAGGGTAAGGTGGCAGTGCGGAACATCCGCAGGGACGCCATGGAGGAAATCAAAAAGAAAACCAAGAAGGCTGAGTTGACCGAAGATGACCAGAAAAATCTGGAGAAGGAACTTCAGGAACTCACCGAAAAGCGATGCAAGGATATTGACGACTTGACCGCGAAGAAAGAAAAAGAGCTGAGGGCGGTCTGAATGCAGACCTGTCACCGCATGGCCGCGGGGCTGGATATCGGCTTCCCGCGGCCCATTGCCGGTTTTGAGACATTACAGGCTCTGGAGCATGATGCGTCTTCAGGCCAGATCGAGGTGCCATGTGGCCTTTTTTCAAACGAACCCAAATCCGACGCAGGTTCAGGTTGATTTTCAACACCTTCCGCGCCACATTGCCATCATTATGGATGGAAACGGCCGCTGGGCCAAACGGCGGGGACTGCCCCGCACGGCCGGTCACGCCGCCGGGGCGGAGAACTTCCGAACGATAGCCACCTACTGTAAGGAGATCGGGCTGGACTATCTGACAGCATATGCCTTTTCCACCGAGAATTGGAAACGGCCGGATGAGGAAGTTTCCGCTATCATGGGCCTGCTGAAAAAATACCTGCTGGAAGCCATTGGAAGGATGGAGCGGGACAAAGTGAAGATGGAATTCTTCGGGGATCTTTCTCCTCTGACACCGGAACTGAGGGAGTTGTGTGAGCGCACTCAGGAGATTTCCAGGCACTACGATGGCTGTCAGGTGAATATCTGCATGAATTACGGCGGACGGGATGAGTTGATGCGGGCAGCCAAGGCCTATGCGCAGGACTGCATGGAGGGCAGGGCAGACCCAAACCATCTGACTCAGGATCAATTTGGCGGATATCTCTTCTCCAAAGGAGTTCCGGATCCCGACTTGGTGATTCGACCCAGCGGGGAACTGAGGCAGTCCAACTTTCTGTTGTGGCAGTCCGCCTATGCGGAATTCTATTATACGGATGTGCTGTGGCCCGACTTCTCCAAAGAGGAGCTCCACCGGGCCATTGCGGTCTATCAGGGCCGAACCCGCCGATTTGGAGGTGTCTGAGTTGCTGACTCGAATCATCGTGTCTGTGGTATTGGCCCCGCTGTTTTTTTGCGTTGTGTTTTTTTTGCCGCCCGTTTTTTTGGCTGGATTAATCGCTGCAATTGCGGCCATGGCATCCTACGAACTGCTGCGCGCTACCCAGGTGGCACATCACAACCGAATGTATGTCTATACTGCTTTGGCCGCGGCGGTCATCCCACTTGGATGCTGGATGGGGCATGGCGGGATTGTGATCCGGGGAGTTGCCCTGCTGCTGATGGCAGTTCTGTTTCTGACTGCTATCCGTTCGTATGGGCATGAGAAAGCGGTGGGCTTTGGACAGGTGATGGTCTGCCTCTTCGGTGGCCTGATCATTCCGGTATTTCTGTCCGCTTTGGTACAGCTGAAGGGGATGGAGAACGGCCGTTATCTGGTGCTTTTGCCCGTGATCTGCGCCTTCCTCACGGACGCAGGCGCCTATTTTGTGGGAATGTTTTTTGGGAGACACCGTGGGATCACTCGGGTCAGCCCCAATAAGTCTTTAGAGGGTTATATCGGGGGAATTCTGTCTGGCGCTGTGTTTATGCTACTCTATGGCCTGATTCTACAGAAATTTGCCCATCTGCCCGTACTTTTTTCGGCTATGGCCCTTTATGGTCTTCTGGGCAGCGCAATCACCGAGCTGGGCGATTTGTCCTTCTCGCTGGTGAAGCGCCAGTATGGCATCAAAGATTATGGGGATTTGCTCCCCGGTCACGGGGGCATGCTGGATCGCTTTGATTCTATGATTTTTGCCGCCCCCATGCTCCTTCTGCTGGTGGAACTGTTCCCGGCCTTTTGATTCAACTCTGGAAAAAGATGAAAAAAATAAATTTTCCTCGAAACTGTATTTGGCTTTTTAGGTGAAGAATATGAAAAAACGCATTTCAATTTTAGGCTCTACCGGATCCATCGGGCGGCAATCATTAGAAGTGATTGCCGCCTGCGGCATGGAGGTGGCCGCCCTGACGGCAAACTCCAATGTCAAGCTGTTAGAAGAGCAGGCCAGGCAGTACCATCCGGAGCTTGCGGTGCTGATGGAGGAGAAGGCGGCGGCTGACCTGCGGGTTCGGCTGGCTGATACCAACGTTCGTGTGCTGTCCGGCCTGGAGGGTCTGATGGAGGCCGCCGCCATGCAAAGCGCCGACACAGTCATTACCGCTGTGGTTGGGATGGTTGGCCTTCGGCCAACCTTAACAGCGATTCGGGAGGGCAAGCGGATTGCACTGGCCAATAAGGAGACTTTGGTCTGCGCCGGCCAGCTGGTGCTGGAGGAGGCAAAAGATTATGGGGCTCGGATCCTCCCTGTGGACTCTGAGCACTCGGCGCTGTTCCAGTCTCTGGAGGGAAACCGAAACAGGGGAGAGGTAAAACGGCTGATTCTCACTTGCTCCGGAGGCCCGTTTTTTGGGAAGACAGCGGCTGAGCTAAAAGGAATGACAAGGGAAGACGCCTTACGGCATCCGAATTGGTCCATGGGCGCGAAAATCACTGTAGATTCGGCGACCCTGATGAATAAAGGCATGGAAGTGATTGAGGCCATGCATTTGTATCACATGCCACCGGAAAAAATTTCCGTTGTGGTTCATCGGGAGAGTATCATTCACTCGCTGGTGGAATACTGTGATAACGCTATGATTGCCCAGCTGGGGACCCCGGATATGCGCCTGCCTATCCAGTATGCGCTGACCTGGCCCGAACGTACTCCGGGGCCTGCCAAGGCGCTGGATCTGTGGAACTGCGGTCCGCTGACGTTTGGAAGCCCCGACGTGGACACCTTTCCCTGCTTGGGGCTGGCCCTGGAGGCAGCAAAGACCGGAGGAACCGCCGGTGCGGTGCTCAACGGGGCCAACGAAGCCGCTGTGGCCCAGTTTCTGGCGGGGAAAATCGGATTTTTGGACATCGGGGACAAGGTGGCGCAGGCCATGGCACGGGTTCCGGCGGTGCAGAATCCGACCTTGACCGATGTGCTGGAAGCGGATGCTGCCGCACGGGAAGCAGCCCGGTAAGCATCCCTATTTTCATCTGCTTTTGGAGGTCCTATGGTTTATATTTTTGTCGCTGTCTTTATTTTTGGTATTCTGATTGCCACCCATGAGTTAGGCCACTTTGCTACTGCCAAATGGCTTGGTGTAAAAGTAAATGAGTTTTCGGTTGGGATGGGGCCGGCTATTTTCAAAAAGCAAAAAGGGGAAACACTTTACAGTCTTCGCGTGTTTCCTATTGGCGGCTACTGCGCAATGGAGGGAGAGGACGACGATTCAGCCGACCCACGTGCCTTTGGCAGAGCCGCCGCGTGGAAGAAGATGATCATTCTGTGTGCCGGCGCTGCCATGAATTTTTTGACGGGATTGTTGTTGTGTCTGATTCTGGTGACTCCTTATGTCAATTTGATTCGGCCGGTCATTGTCAGCTTTGCCGATGGGTTTCCGCTGGTCGGAAGTGATGGCTTGGTGGCAGGTGACCGCATTTTATCCATTGACGGTGAGCGTGTCTATGCTTATGACGATGTGACGCTGCTGTTCTCCCGCAGCAATGGCAAAACTATGGATCTGGTGGTGGAGCGCGACGGAAAAACGGTTCGGTTGGATGATCTGCCCCTGTACCCCAGAGAATATACCGAGGATGGGAAGACCCAACTGCGCTATGGAATCAATTTTCTGATCGAGCCGGCCACTGCCAGTGGAAAGCTGCGGGAGGGCTGGTACATGGCAGTGGACTTTGTGCGGCTGGTGCGGCTGAGCCTGGGGGACCTGATTTCCGGGGCTGCCGGATTGCGGGATATGTCCGGTCCGGTGGGTATTGTGGGTATGATGAGTGATGTAGGAAGTTCTGCCAAAACAGTTAGCGGCGCTCTTTACGGGCTGGCCTATCTGGCGGCGCTGATTGCCGTCAATCTTGCGGTGATGAATCTGCTTCCGCTACCTGCCCTGGATGGAGGACGCATCTTCTTCCTGATTTTAAATGGGGGGCTCTATGCCCTGTTCCGGAAGAAAATTGATCCAAAGTATGAGGGTTACGTCCATATGGCCGGTTTGGCTGCCCTGATGGCGCTGATGCTGGTGGTTACCCTCAGCGACGTGGGGAAGCTGTTTGGACGATAGGTTGCTGCGTTGTTCTTTGGACTGAAGAGCTTCCTTTGGAAAACCGAATACCAGGCAAGAGGAGTGCGAACGATGACAAAACGGATTCAAGTGGGCAGCGTCCCCGTGGGCGGAGGGGCTCCGGTCTCCATCCAGTCCATGACCAATACAAGGACTGACGACGTGGAGGCCACTCTGGCCCAAATTAAAGCATTGGCCTCCGCCGGGTGCGAGATTGTCCGGGTGGCGGTTCCGGATCTGGAATCTGCCCGGGCCATAGGGAAGATCAAGGAAAGCAGCCCTCTGCCAGTGGTGGTGGACATTCATTTTGACTATAAGCTGGCGTTGGAAGCGATTGCTGCCGGAGCGGATAAGGTGCGCATCAACCCAGGCAACATCGGAGGAGAGGACCGGGTAAAGGCGGTGGCGGATGCTTGCCGTCGGCGCAACATTCCCATCCGAATCGGGGTCAACGGCGGTTCTTTGGAGAAGCGTATTTTGGCCAAGTACGGACGCATCTGCCCGGAGGCTATGGTGGAATCCGCGTTTGAGCACATCTGCTTACTGAATCAGTTTGACTTTGACGACATCTGCGTCTCGCTCAAATCATCCAGCGTTTCCACCACGATGAAAGCGTATCAGCAAATGGCACGAGAAAGTCATTACCCTTTACATGTTGGCGTCACAGAGGCGGGCACGGTGCGCATGGGGACGCTAAAGTCCGCCATTGGCATCGGTGGTCTGCTGGCGCTGGGGATCGGGGACACCATGCGGGTGTCCCTGTCTGCTGATCCGGTGCAGGAGGTGTATGCCGCCCGGGAGATTCTCAAGGCGGCCGGGATTCGAAAGGAAGGGGCGGAGCTGGTGTCCTGCCCCACCTGCGGCCGTACCAGAATTGACCTGATTTCGCTGGCAAACCAGGTGGAAGAGCGGCTGAAACAGGTGGAGAAGCCTATTACTGTAGCCGTGATGGGCTGTGTGGTCAACGGGCCGGGCGAGGCTTCCGCTGCCGATTGCGGCATTGCCGGAGGCGAGGGAGAGGGCCTGCTGTTTCAAAAAGGAAAAATCATCAAGAAAGTTCCTCAGGATCAGCTGGTGGACGAACTGTTTGCTCTGATCGAGACGCTTTGAGGGACGATAGAACTACATACATGTGTGTGGACGAAGGAGAATCAAAAGCCAATGTCCAAGAAGATCCCATTTTTAAAGATGTTTGCCGCCCTGTGCCGCTGGACCGAACTGGCCCTTGCGGTTGAGGGCTGGCTGATTGTATCCGCAGCCATTGACAAGGCCAGCCGAAGTGCCAAGATTGCGGTGGAGGGTGCGATGGGTGCGGGTCCAAACCTGATTCGGGAGGCGGAGGAGGCAGTATGCCGGGCCTACGGTTTGAATGCGGTGAAAATTGAGCTTGCCGCGTCGGCGCAGGCAGCATCAGCCGTCGTGCCCCCCGACGAGAACCCGGAAAAGCCGGCTATCCCAAAAACCATCGAAAAAACGGACCGAACCACTGCACTGGAGGCAGCCCCCAAATTCAAAGCTTCCGCCGAGCAAGACGCGTTTGCCAGAGCAGAAGCAATCCGGAAGGCGGCCATGAAAAACGTGGTCGGCCGGTCCGTCGCCTCAAAACGCAATGAAAAACCGGGCGGAAGAGCGATTTACGGGAAAGCCATTTCAAAAACGCCTACCCCAATCGGAAATCTGGAACTGGATATGGGCACGGTGGTGGTAGAGGGCGATGTCTTTGCCATTGACAACCGGGAACTGAAAAAGCGGGGGGCATGGGTGGTGGCGTTCGACCTGACCGACTACACCGGCTCCATACGTGTCACAAAATTTTTTCCCGGCGACGAAGGAAAGCCCTTGGCCGACGGGATCAAGAATGGAATGCATCTAAAGGTCCAGGGGCGGCTGAATATGGATCGGTTCTATGGGGACATGGTGCTGGAGCCGGTGGCTGTTGCAGCAGCTGAAAAGGCAGGCAAAGTGGACAAGGCGGAACAGAAGCGGGTTGAGCTCCATCTCCATACGACTATGTCGTCCATGGACGCCCTGACCTCTGTGGATCCCAAGCTTGGCCCGGACCAAAACGTGGTGAAGCGTGCGGAGGCGTGGGGGCACCCGGCGATTGCCATTACGGACCATGGGGTGGCCCAGTCCTTCCCGGACGCGTGGCACTCCGCCAAGAAAATCAAGCTCCTCTACGGAGTGGAGGCTTACTATCTCAACGACGTGGACGACCGCGTGGCGGTCCACGGGGAGACAGACGCGGCCTTTGGTGATGAAATCGTCTGCTTTGATCTTGAGACAACCGGATTAAATAAAATGCATGAGGTGATCATCGAAATCGGTGCGGTGGTACTGAAACATGGGGAAATTACCGACCGATTTAATACCTTTGTGGCTCCGGGACGCATCTTGTCCCCCGAGATCATTCGCCTGACCAGTATCACAGACGAAATGCTGGAGGGGGCCCCCTCACAGGAGGAGGCACTGAAGGCCTTTTTGGCCTTTGCCGGGGATCGACCGCTGGCCGCCCACAACGCCGAGTTCGATATGGGTTTTATCGCAACCGGATGTGAGAAATACGGAATCTCATTTCAAAACCCATCG
>JAYFPV010000006.1:0-15808 GCA_034927465.1 Lawsonibacter sp. | reverse complement strand
TCCAGCCGCCAAACGGCACCCGGACTGCGTTTGAAAATCGGATTATTCCTGTGTTTCCGCCTCGGCTTCTGCCTCAGCTTCCGTCTCGGGCTGCTCCTCAGCGGGAGCTTCCAGCAGAGCGCGAATCGACAGAGAGATTTTCTTGTTCTCCATGTCAATGTCAGTGATCTTCACGTCCACCTTATCCCCTTCGGCCAACACATCACCTGGCTTTTCAATACGGTGGTCAGCGATCTGGGAAATATGAATCAGGCCATCCACACCGGGGACAACCTCAGCAAAGGCACCAAAGGTCATCAGCTTGACAACGCGGACAGTCGCCACGTCGCCCACTTGATATGTGCTGGTAAACACATTCCAAGGCTCCTGGCTGTGGTCCTTCATACCCAAGGAGATCTTCTTCTTGTCCTTGTCGGCAGAAATAACATACACCTCTACAGTGTCGCCCACTTTCACTACCTCAGAGGGATGCTTGATGCGGCTCCAGGACAGCTCAGAAATGTGAACCATGCCATCTACACCGCCAATGTCCACAAACGCGCCGTAAGAAGTCAGGGACTTCACAGTGCCGGAATAACGCTTGCCATCCTCAATGTCGGCCCAAACCTGCTCTGCGGCGGCAGACCGCTCGGCACGGGAAACCTTACTGATGGAACCCACCACACGACGGCGGGCACGATTGACTTCGGTGATAATCAGGCGCACCTTATGCTTGAGCAGCTCGCTCATAGGCGTCTCACGGGGCAGCCCGGTCTGGGATGCGGGGACGAAGACGCGGATGCCCTTCACGGAAACCACTACGCCGCCCTTGTTGTCCTCCGTGACGAAGCCTTCCATCACGGTCTCGTTCTCACGGGCCGTCTCAATCTCTTCCCAGCCCTTAACCATGTCCAGACGCTTCTTGGACAGCTTGACCAGACAATCGCGGTCGCTGACCAGCATGACGTAGGTCTCGATCTCGTCGCCTACTTTTACAAAATCCTCCGGCTTTACGGTAGGATCATCGCTCAGCTCAGACAGCGGAATATAACCGGGATACTTGATTCCAAGTTCCACCTGGATCTCAGTGGGTGTAATCTCAACCACTGTACCCGTGACCTTATCCCCCGTATTTAAAGTTTTGATCGACTCCTCCAGCAGCTCAGCGAAGGATTTTTCGATCTCCATGATTTCATCACCCATTTTGTCATAGACCTCCTTTATTATCCACGCAGGTGTAGATGCACCCGCCGTGATACCGATCATATTCGCCGGGGGCATGCTGGTCAGATCCAAGTCTTCTGCCCGTTCAATCAAACGAACATCAGGGCAGACATCCCTGCAAAGCTCTGCAAGGCGCTTGGTATTGGAACTCTGACCGTCTCCAACAATCACCATCATGCCGCACTGCTCGGCCAACTGGCGTGCCTCTTCCTGGCGTTTGGACGTCGCTCCACATATTGTATCAAAAAATTCTGAGTTTGTACACTCTTTTTTTGCTTTTTTCACGCATGTATCCCAAATTTTCCTGGTGGACGTAGTCTGTGAGACAAACGTCAATGGAAGATTTCTGCGTTCCGGGTCTTGAAAGAGCCAAGTTTCCAGTTCCTCCTCCCCGGAAAGCACCACCGGATGACGGCACCAGCCTGCAATGGCCGCCACCTCAGGATGGTCCGGCGTCCCGATGATAACGGGCTGCCTTCCCATGGTCTCGGCTTGGGCCACAATTTCATGGATGCGGGTCACATTGGGACAGGTGGCATCCAGAATTTGAATACCTCGGTCCTGCAGCTGTTCGTAAACGGCCCTGCTCTCCCCATGGGATCGGATAATGACGGCGGTTCCATCCGGGACGTCCTCAGGCCGTGCTGCCATCTTCAACCCCTTTTGGGCCAAGCAGTCGATGACATTCCGGTTGTGAATGATGGACCCCAGCATCACGCATGGCGTTGCGGCCTCAGCCGTCTTCTCCGCCAGCTCCACCGCCCGGCGCACTCCATAGCAAAATCCGGCGGACCGGGCCAGAATTAACTTCACAGCTGTCTCTCCCCCAGCGCACGGATTCGCCCCATCAAGTCCTCTGTAATGGCATCCAGCTCGTCTGGGGTCGGCTTGCGCCCCTCAAACGTTGGATAGAAGGGACGCCCGATCACCACCACGTTGCGGGAAAACAGCTTCTTTTTGGTCTGGACATACACGGGCAGGAGGGGAGTTCCCGTTCGCGTGGCGAACATGGCCGCACCGGTTTTGGCTGCCACATCCTCCCCCTCGTGAACCCGGGTTCCCTCCGGGAACATCAGAAGTTTATTTCCGTCCTTCAAAAGCTTCATCGCGGTTTTCACCGCTCTCATGTCCGCGTGGCCCCGATCCACGCCAAAAACTCCGGCCTTTCCTAAAATCCATCCCACAAAGGGGATCCGCATAATCTGAATTTTGGCCATTGCCCGCAACGGGCTGGTTCGTCCAAATGCAAAAACCACATAAAATGGGTCTCCAATGGTCGTATGGTTAGGGCAAACCACCGCTGGGCCAACCGGAATATGCTCCCGACCCAGAACCCGAATGGGCCGAAATACGTTGAAAAAGGGCCAAATCACGTTGTATAGGAGTCGAAACCAGGCGTCTATTCTTCGATCCTCCCGGCTCTGTAATTCCATATCTGCCGCTTCGGTGCTCACAGCTCAATCCTCTCCTTTATCTGGGAGAGCAGAGCCTGCAGACTCTCCTCCAGATTCAGCCGGGTGGTATCCAGCAAGACGGCATCCACCGCCTGACGCAGCGGGGCAATGGGGCGGGTTCGATCCTGTTCGTCCCGCTGCTGGATATCCCGCAAAACGGTTTCAAAATCCACCAGCTGGCCACGCTGTTCCATCTCCAGCAGCCGACGGCGGGCTCTGGATTCCGGGGCTGCGGTGAGGAAAATCTTTACGTCGGCATCGGGCAAAACCACAGTTCCGATGTCCCTGCCATCCATAACTACATCGTGTTCTCTGGCCAACCGCCGCTGAAGCTCCAGCAAAAACGCCCGGACCTCCGGAATCGCAGATATTCTGGACGCTATTCCGGACACCTGATACTCCCGGATGGCCTGAGTTACGTCTTCACCGGTCAAATACATCCGCTGTTCCCCGTTTTCTCCGTAGTCCATGCGGATGTCCAATCCATTCAGCAGCGGGACCACCTGGGCGTGATCTGCGGCATCGGCACCGGCGCGCAGCGCCTTTAGCGCCACCGTCCGATAGATAGCCCCCGTATCGACATATAAAAATCCAAGTTTTTTTGCCGCCTGACGGGCCAGCGTGCTCTTCCCAGCCCCTGCTGGGCCGTCGATGGCAATGCTCCGATGTTTCATGCTCATGTCGCTCCAATTTTCAAGTGTCGCCGCGGGTTTTCTCCGTGTTTGGGATTCGGATGCCCGGGCAGTCAAACCGCCCATTTCACTCGGCCGAACGGACATATCCAGCCCCGCCCTGTCCTGCTGCACAGCCAGTGGCCCAGGCGATCTGAAGATTAAATCCGCCGGTATAAGCATCTATGTCCAGCAACTCCCCAGCAAAAAACAGACCCGCCACTTGTTTCGAGGCAAAGGTCTTGGGGTCCACCTCTCCAACTTTAACACCGCCTGAAGTGACGATCGCCTCGGCAATTGGCCTGGGGCCGCTCACCGCCACGGGAAAGCCTTTCAGCAGTTCCAGCAGGCGGCGGCGCTCCGCCTTGGTGACGTCGTGGGCTTTTTTTTCGTGTGGAATATCCGCCAGGCTCAATAAAACCGGCCCCATCAGCCGCGGCACAAGGGTATCCATCAGATTCCCCACGTCTTTATTGGCATTGGCAGACAGTTCCCGCACCAGACGGGCGTCCAAGGTCGACTCATCCAGTGCAGGCTTCAGGTCGATGGAGCAGGTATAGCGGTCGGTACCAAACTCCCGCATGTGGGCGCTGGCAGACAAGACCAGGGGACCGGACAGTCCAAAATGCGTGAACAAAAGCTCACCCTGATCCTGATATATAATTTTACCCTTTTGATCCTTCACCGTCAAGACTACGTTTTTCAGCGCCAGCCCCTGCATTTGCCCGCAGAAGGCGTCGTGCGATTCCAGCGGAACCAGCGACGGCCGCGGCTCCACAATGGTGTGGCCTAGCTCTTCTGCCATCCGATGCCCGTCACCGGTTGATCCGGTGGCCGGATAGGACAGCCCCCCTGTGGCCAGAATGACCGCCCGGCACGGCATCGCCCCCTGGTCCGTTTCCACGCCGACCACCGAGCCGTTTTGGCAGATCAGTCCGCTGGCCCTCGTCTGAATAATCGGGACCCGAAGGCGGCGCAGCTCCATAAACAGAGCGTCAATGATGTCGGCAGACTGATCGGACACCGGAAACACCCGGTTGCCACGCTCTACTTTCAGCGCAACGCCAAGACTACGAAAAAACTGCTCCACATCGGCAGGAGTCGTTCGGCTCATGGCACTGTGCAAAAAACGGCCGTTGTGGGGGACGGCGGCCAGCACCTCCTCCGGAGAGCAGTGGTTGGTGACATTACACCGGCCTTTTCCGGTAATATATAACTTTCGGCCCACTTTTGGGTTACGCTCCAGCAGACAAACTTCAGCTCCAAGTCGGGCCGCGGTAATCGCCGCCATCATGCCTGAGGCTCCGCCACCCACCACAATCAATACATTGTTTTTGGGGGTCAATCCTGCACCTTCTCATAAACGCCATATTCCTCCCAGATGTGCTCTAAAGTCTGGAAGGTCGCCGCCAAATCATCATTTTTCTTTCGGCTGACCGCCACAAGCAGCGCATTGACCAGCGACAACGGAGCCACCAGCGAGTCGCCGAACGATGCCATATCGCTGCGCGCTTTCAGGGTATAGGTACAAATAGGTGACAAAGGAGACGCCTCGCTGTCGGTGATGGCCACAGTAGTGGCGCCCCTGTCCCTGGCAAAACTCATGGCCTGGACGGTCCGGCTGGAGTAGCGCGGGAAGCTGACGCCCAGGACCACGTCTCCCTCCCCGACCCGAAGCAAATTTTCAAAAACTTCACTGGCAGTGTTAGCAGACACCTTCACCACATTGTCAAAAATCAGATTGAAGTAGAACGACAGGAATGTGGCGATGGCCGCGGAGGAACGCACTCCAATGATATAGATTTTATGGGCAGAGACAATGGCATCCACCACTTTTTCAAAGGTATCCCGGTCCAATTCTTCCAGCGTCAGCCGGATTTTTTCCATATCTGACTGCAGAACCATGGACAGCAGATCCTGATCCCCGATGCGGTCATTGGTCACTTCGATGCGCTGGACCGAGGTCAGGCGGTTCCGAATCATCTTTTGCAGGGACTTTTGCATATCTGGATATCCTTCATATCCAAGCTCCGCTGCAAATCGGACCACCGTGGATTCGCTGACCCCGACCCGTTTTCCCAGCCTGCTGGCTGTCATGAAGGCAGCTTTATCATAGGACTCTAAAATAAAATTGGCAATCCGTTTCTGCCCTTTGGAAAAGGTATGCATATTTTCTTGAATCAAAGTCAGTATGTCATGATTCATTTCATCATCATCTCCTGGTTTGTTTGCCCAAATGTCGAGCATATATGGGATTATCTTAACCTGTAATGCAAAAAAATGCAAGCGCTTTTTGCAGGAATTTCATTTTGCCTTGCAAAAAGCGCCTACTCGATAGAATTGTCTCTCTCATTCTGATTCAGAAGAAGAATTTCCTGCGCCGTCAGCTTCCGCCATGCCCCGGGTGCCAGCGCCCGGTCCAGAGACAGCTCCCCCTCCCGGACTCGCTTCAGCCGCAGTACTGCCAGCCCGGCTTGCGCGCACATTCTGCGAACCTGCCGGTTTTTTCCCTGATGAATCACAACAGACAGCTGAGACACAACGCCGCTGGTCCTTCCCCGGCGTACTTTGGCCGGGGCCAGCTGATCTCCGTCCAGTTCCATGGGGGCTGACAAAATGGGTAATGCCTTCTTCACATCGCCGGTCACCCAAATCAGATATTCCTTCTCCACTTCCTGGCTTGGATGAAGCAGGCGGTGCGTCAACGACCCGTCGTCGGTCAAAATCAGAAGCCCTTCCGAGTCGATATCCAGTCTTCCAACCGGCCATACCCGAACACCACATCCGGACACCAGGTCGGCCACCGTTTTGCGTCCACTCTCATCGGACAGGGTGGTGACATAGCCCCTTGGTTTGTTCAGCATCAAGTAGGTGCGGTCGCCGCCTGGCCGAAGAGGGGTTCCGTCCACCAAAATTCTGTCCCGGTCCGGGTCTGCTTTATCTCCCAGGCGAGCCTTTTGTCCATTCACCGTCACTTTCCCAGCCACGATCCACTCCTCCGCCGTCCGACGAGAGGCCAGTCCACAGGAGGAAATTAATTTTTGCAGCCGCTCTTCCATTGGAATCCTCCTTCTTTGATTTCTTTATCCGGACAGCGCCGCCAGCCGCTCACGCAGTTGTTCCAACAGCCTCTGTTTTGGCGCCAGCACATTTGAAATTGAGGTTCCTGCTACTAACGAAATCCGCAGGATCTCTTTGTCATTCAGATAGTATACGGCCTCTCCCACCCGGCTCCCGGCGGATACCGGCGCAAAAAGCGCGGGAGTACCCAGCTTTAGCTCCCTCCGAACCGTCTCGCCCGGAGCCAAGCAAAGCGCTGCGGAAGTTTCCGCCACCGCGGGACAGAACGGAATCAGGCCACCTGACACCGGCAGGCGGCACAAGGTTTCTCCCTCCGCCGCAAGTGGCTCGGCTTTATAGTGCTCAAAGCCGTAATCGAACAAAGCCTCGTGATCCGCCCAGTCGTTTGGATCGTTCAGGGTAACGCAAATCAACGTCAGTCCGTCCCGTTTTGCCGCCGATACCAGGGTGCGGCCCGCCTTCTCGGTAAACCCAGTCTTCAGTCCGATGCAGCTTTCATACTGCCACAGCAGTTTGTTGTGGTTAGTAAATAACCGGGTACCCAGGGTGATCGACTTTGTGGACACCATACCTGCCAGCGTCTCGTTGTCCAGGCAAGCTCTGGCCAGCAGCGCCATGTCGTAGGCGGTGGAGTAGTGATCCTCGGCATTCAGACCGTTTGGGTTGGAAAAGTGGCTATCCGTCATCCCGAGCTGGCGCGCCTTCTCGTTCATTTTGGCCACAAAGGTCTCCACGTCGCCCCCGCAGTACCCGGCCACGGCTAAAGCCGCGTCGTTGCCCGAGCGCAGAAGCATCCCATAAAGCAGAGTCTCCAGCGTGACCTGCTCGCCTGGTTGAAGATAGATGGACGAGCCCTCTGCCCCCGCCCAGGCAGGGGCGATGGTCACCTTCTCGCCCAACGCATGTTCCGACTCCAGCGCGACCAAAGCGGTCATCAGCTTGGTAATGCTGGCGATCAGGCGCCGCTCATGAGCGTTTTGCTCATAGAGAATCCGTCCGCTGTTCCCGTCCATTAATATGGAAGAGGACGCGGAGGTGCCCACCGCAGATACGGTGGGCATCTGAGTCAGCAACAACGCAGCGGCAAACACCGCACAAAGGAAACGTTTCATATTGATCACCTCAAACTATAAAAATCAGCAGTGATCTTAGTATAAAACGTATCATTGGATTTTATCGCGGGGAAATTTTGTATTTTTATTCGGCGAAGTCGCTTTCCGACTTTGATTTTTCTTTTTTCTCCTGTTGGCGCTCAATGAAACCGGTGATTTTGTCCATCACTTCGGGGACAGTCTCAATGACCCGATCCACGGTAGTGGCGGGCGATGGGGCCACCGGCAGTATCTTGACGGCGCCATCCCGGACAATTAAGAAAGCCACGGGCTCGATCTTTGCACTGGCACCGCTTCCCCCTCCAAATCCGTTGTCGCTAGAAGGCTGCTTTTTGGTGGAAAATTCTGTTCCGCCTCCGGCCACGCCAAAAGACAGCCGGGATACCGGGATCAGGGTCACCCCGTCCGCCTGAATGGGAGTCCCGATGATAGTATTTGCGTCAGCCATGGCGCGGACACTCTCCAACGTGGTACGCATCAGCTCGCTCAATGGGTTGTTTTGTTCCATAATCAAGCCGCCTTTCTCTGCTGCTGTTTTGATTTCTGCCGTTTCCGAACCAAAAGAAACGCCAAAAGGGTCTTCCACCCAAAGTAAAGTCCCAGCCAAAAGATCTGTCCGATCTTCAGGGACAAAGATGCCGAGCCGTATACCGTCGTCTCACTGGCGTCAAAATCCACCCGAACCAGAGCCTTGCCGTTTTTCACATGGAAGGCTTGAGTCAGCGGGTACCAAAACGCTCCCAGCACCCCGTTTGCCTGCCCATAGCGCAGCGCAGCATCGGCAGGGTCTGACGCTCCGACGGTCAATTCCAGAAAAAGGTTGTCCATCCGCAGCTTATGAGAAAACTGACCCGCAGCTTCCAGGCCGATGGGCAGGAGAGCCCTGGCATACTCCAGTACTCCCCCTATCGTTTGCCTGGCAGATACCGGTTCTCCTTCCGGAGTCGGCGGCTTCTTGCGGGGTACTTTTTTCTTAGGCGGCTTGTCCGCTTTGACCCGGCGCAGCGGGAAGACCCGCAGGCGAAATACGCCCAGCCGAAGCCATGCTTCAAACCCGCGAACGCTGTACTCTGCCCGTCCGCCCACGCGAATCCTTCCGAGGAGAAACAAAACCATTGCAGCTGCAATCAGAACGTACAAAGCCTTCACACCGCACCTGCCGGTTTCTCCGGCGTGACAGCTTCCTGATCGGACTCCGGCCCGTCTTCGGTTTCCTCGTTCTCTTCTATGGTCTCGAGTCTGGCAACCGCCTCTTTCAGTTCCAGCGTGAGCTGCTCTCCCTCTCTGGTGGGATCCGACAGCTCAGGCAGCTCCTCCAGATTGCCAAGGCCAAACGATCGCAAAAAATTTTTGGTGGTGCGAAACAGGGTCGGACGGCCCGGGACCGCCAGACGCCCAGCCTCTTCAATGAGTTCCCGCTCTAGCAGCAGGCTTACGGTATAGGCGCTGTCCACTCCGCGGACCTGATCCACATAGGCTCTGGTCACTGGCTGATAATACGCAATAACGGCCAGTACCTCTAAAGCGGGCTGGGAAAGACGGGCCGGTTTTCGACTCTCCAGAGTTTTGCGGATGTGGAGCGCAAATTCGGGCGCTGAACACAGCTGATAGCTGGTGTCCAACTTAAGCAGGCGAATTCCCCGGCGTTCATAGCTGTATTTATCCATCAGCTGCTGGGCCACGGCGTCCAAAGTCGGACGGTCTACCTCCAGACCCAGACACAGCCGCTCTACCGCCACCGGTTCACCGGAGGCAAACAGCACACCCTCCAGGGCGGATTCCAATTCTTTGACTTCCAAGGCGTCGGACTCCTCTCCTAATCGCTGTCGGCGGCAGCCTCCTCCGCCCCTTCCCCCTCTGCCTGGGTACAGGTGACGGTACAGTCCTCCTCCGTGCCGGCCAGACGGACGCGGCGGGCCTTACAGAGCTCCAATACCGCCAAAAAAGTGGCGACCACTTCAGAGCGGCTGCGGCTGCCCTTGAACAACGCCCGAAACCTGGCCACTCCAAAATGAATCAGGCGCTGGAGAATTTCCCCCGCCTTATCGGCAACCGGGTACGGCTCTCTTCCCACAATTCCATGGAATGCAGACATCGGCGGAGGCAGCTTGTTGTCCGCCCGGCTGAGCACAGCGGCCATGGCCTTGTACAAGTCCTCTTTCTGGTGAACATAGCGGTATGTTCGGTCGGGCTGGATAGATTCCGGCCCCTTGGTGAGGTAATCCCGCCCATATCGGTATCGGTCATCCAGCGCTGGGACGACCTCTTTGATTTTGATATAGTTTTCGTTGCGCTGGTGAGCCTCCAGCGAGGCGATCAGCTGTTCCATCTCGGACATGGCCTCCTCGTCGTGGATGGACAACAGCATTCTTGTCTTAATATAGATTAGGTGGGAGGCCATAGTAATAAACTCGCTGGCCACCTCCAGATCCACTTCCCGCCGCTGGGCCATCCATCGGAGGTATTGCTCCAGAATCAGAGAGATCTGAATGTCCTTGATTTCCATTTTGTTTTTGCTCAGCAAATTGAGAATCAGGTCCAGGGGGCCGATGAAGTCTTCCATGTTTTCTTCCTTTGCCTTCACCACCCCTTCCAGATGGTAAATAGGTCCCTCCACGGCCTCACCTCCCTGTTGTTCGCAAATGATATTCCATAATGATAGAAAGTATAGCAAGAAAACCCAAAAAACACAAGAGTATTTCCCCCACACCGGGGACTCTTGGATGCAAGCAACAAGGCAGCCCATGTCAGCCAGACTGCTGCAGACGCCTTGGTTGCTTCTGATTTGACGTGGAACTGTTCCTGGAAAAACCCTCTTGGAATCCGGCGGACGCCAAGAGGGTTTTTCATTTGGCCTTATAGCTGGGAAAAAATCAGATGAAGCAAGTCCTGCCGGCCGTCTCCCCTCTCGGCGGAAAACGGAAGGACAGTGACGTCTTCTCCCAGTTCCAGTGTGTCCCGAATCTGCTGAAGATTGGAGTCAATCTCACTTTTTTTCAGCTTATCCAGTTTATTGGCCACCACAATCACCGGACACCCGGTCTCTCTGAACCACTGGGCCATGGTGCAGTCGTCGGCAGTGGGCTTATGGCGCGCATCCACGATGAGAACACCCAGCGTCATAAGCTCCGGATGTGCAAAATAATCCTCCATCAGTTTGCCCCACCGATCCCGTTCGTCTTTGGACACTTTGGCATATCCATAGCCTGGGAGATCGACCAGATAAAAGGTTTCATCCACTTTAAAATAATTGATATGAATGGTCTTGCCCGGGGCTGCTCCTACGCGGGCATAATTTTTCCGGTTAAGCAGGCAGTTAATCACCGACGACTTTCCTACATTGGACCGGCCGGCAAACGCTACCTGGGGCAGTCTGTCCTGCCGGAAATCCTTGGGTGAGGCGGCTGATAATATAAACTCTGTCTTCTGTAAATTGATGGGCATATTGACATTCTCCTTACTGGCGCAACAGGCAGGCAGATGGTCTCCCCTTGGTAGCGGGAAGGATGGGGGCGGTTGGTTCCGCGTTATCTTTCCCGCTCAGTTTTCCGGTTCCGGTGCCTTCATCCAGAGCGGAAAATGACAGTACCAGCGCGGCGGACAGGACCTGATCCGCCCGCTCCACCAAAATAAAGTGGAGCGCTTTCCGCACCGTCTGGTCAATTTCTTCCAGATCCTTGCCGTTGTCGGCCGGAATCAGAACCGTCTTAATCCCATTTCGGAAGGCAGCCATGGTCTTTTCCTTTAGACCGCCGATTGGCAGCACTCTGCCCCTCAGGGTGACCTCGCCGGTCATGGCAATGCCGCGGCGCACGGGAGAACCAGTAAGGGCGGACACCATGGCCGTGGTAATGGCAATTCCGGCCGAGGGTCCGTCCTTTGGCACGGCACCTTCCGGGAAGTGGACATGGATATCCTTTTCCTTATAAAAGTCGAAGGGAATCCCCAGCCGGTCCGACTGACTGCGAATATAGCTGAGGGCGGCATGCGCAGACTCCTTCATCACGTCGCCCAAATTTCCGGTCAGCTCCACCTTGCCCGAGCCAGGAATCACATTGACCTCAACTTCCAACAATTCCCCGCCCACCGAGGTCCAGGCCAGGCCGTTGACCACACCGATTCGTTCTTCCAGTGCCTGACGCTCCGGGTAGTACCTTGGAACGCCCAAAAAGGCCTGGAGGTCTTTTTCTGTAATGCGAATTACCTTTATATCGTCAGAAACAAACTTCATGGCGGCTTTGCGGCAGACGGATGCCAGCTGCCGCTCCAGCACCCGGACTCCGGATTCGCGGGTATAGGCAGAAATAATCTCCCGAATGGCCCCGTCCGAGACCTTTAACTGCTGTTTGCTCAGGCCATGGCGCTTGAGTTCCTTTGGCAGAAGGTGTCCCTTGGCAATTTGCAGCTTCTCTTCGTCCGTATAGCTGGACATTTCAATGACTTCCATCCGGTCCAGGAGCGGACGCGGAATGGTGTCGGTCGTGTTAGCTGTGGTGACAAACAGCACCTCGGACAGGTCGAATGGAATCTCCAAAAAGTTGTCCCGAAATGCGGAATTCTGCTCTCCATCCAGCACCTCTAAAAGAGCGGAAGACGGATCGCCCCGATGGTCGTGACCCAGCTTGTCGATCTCATCCAGAAGCATCAAGGGGTTGCAGCTGCCTGCATGGCTGATGGCGTTGATGATCCGCCCAGTCATGGCACCCACGTAGGTTTTTCGATGCCCGCGAATCTCCGCTTCATCACTGACACCGCCAAGCGAAATCCGTGCCAACCTCCGATTCATAGCGCGTGCCATGGACATGGCCACGGAGGTTTTACCCACACCGGGAGGGCCAACAAGGCAAAGCACCTGTCCCTTTAAATCGGGTGCCAGCTGTTTCACTGCCACAAACTCAAGGATGCGCTCCTTCACTTTTTCCAGTCCGAAGTGGTCCTGATCCAGGGCTTTTTTCACGGCTGGAACACTAATCCGCTCTTTTGTACTCTTGCCCCACGGCAGCTCCAGACACACATCCAGATAGCTGCGCAGAACGGTGGCCTCGGAAGAGCCAAAGGACTGTTTCGATAGCCGGTCCAGCTCCTTATTTAGCTTGTCTCGCACCTCGTCTGGAAGCTTGGCCTCGGCAATCTTCTTTCGATATTCCTTGAACTCGTCGGCGCCTTCGCCCTCTCCCAGCTCCGTCTGAATGGCCTTCATCTGTTCCCGCAGGTAGTAATCCCTCTGGTGGTCGGCAATCTGTTCCCTGGCTTTTGTCTGAATCTCCGCATCCAGGGACAGAATGTTCACCTCGCGCTCCAACAAGCTGTAGAGCTTCTCCAGCCGGCGAACAGGGCGCAGCTCTTCCAAAATGGCTTGCTTGTCATTGTTGCGCATTGCGATATTCTGGGCAATATAGTCGGCAATATATCCAGGGTTTTGACTTGCCAGAATATGAATCAGCAGATCAGGCGACACTTTTGTGGCCAGCTCGGCGTAGCGCTGAAACAGTTCATAAGTGGATCGCATCAGGGCTTCCTGCTTGGCAGTGATACGGGAAGGCACCTCTTCTGTCTCAATTTCCTGGACTTCCGCCTCCAGATAAGGCTGTTTGCGCACCAGGCTCAGCATCCGACCCCGGTTCTGGCCCTCTACCATGACCCGCACATTATCTCCTGGCATGCGGAGAATCTGGCGGATGTTGGAGATCGTCCCGACGGAATAAAGATCCTTCTCCTCCGGCGTCTCGACCGAAATGTCCTTCTGCCCAACCAGAAACACGGGGCTTCCGGCCGTCATGGCCTCTTCCAACGCCTTGACGGACATCTCCCGGGCCACTTCAAAGTGGATCATCACATTGGGAAAGATCGTCAGTCCCCGTAGGGCAATCGTCGGCATGGTGGTAACATCCAATAAATCCAATTCTTTGCTCATATCAATTCACTCCCTTTGGGTATAACGGAAAACGCCCCGTGGCCCGCCGTTCCGGGGGCACCGCGGGGCGTTAATTTCTTCAATTTTAGTTGGGTCAGCCTACATTCGTCCCAACAAGTCCGCCTCGCTCGGCACGTAGAGTAGATTTCCCCAATTTTGGTCTCTGCTTTCGGTCCTGGTCCCGGACCAGCTCCGGCTCCATACCGTCAGTCACGCTGGGAGCATGGACGGACACCTTCACAATGGTGGGATCGGAGGGCACATCATACATGACCTTGGTCATTACCTCTTCCAACACCGCCCGCAGGCCACGAGCTCCGATACCTCGGGAAACTGCCCGGTCGGCCACCGCCTCCAGGGCGTCACGGCCGAAGTCCAGCTCCACCTGGTCATACTCCAGCAGCTTTTGATACTGCTTGACCAGTGCATTTTTCGGCTCGGTCAAAATCTGGACCATCTGGTCCCGGTTCAGGGACTCCAGCGTCGTAATGACGGGCAGACGACCCACCAGTTCTGGAATGATACCGAATTTCAGCAAATCCTGTGGCTGAATTTCCGCCATCAGGCTGCCCACGTCCCGCTCTTTTTTGCTTTGAATTTGAGCCCCGAAGCCCATCGACCGTTTGTCCAGACGATTCTCAATAATTTTGTCGATTCCGTCGAACGCGCCGCCGCAGACGAATAAAATATTTTTGGTATCAATCTGGATAAACTCCTGGTGGGGATGCTTTCGGCCGCCCTGGGGTGGCACGTTAGCCACAGTCCCTTCCAGAATTTTTAGCAGCGCCTGCTGCACACCCTCGCCGGACACATCTCTGGTGATCGAGGTATTCTCGCTTTTCCGGGCAATCTTATCCATCTCGTCGATGTAGATGATGCCGCGTTCCGCCAGCTCAATGTCGTAGTCGGCGGCCTGGACCAGACGCAGCAGAATGTTCTCCACATCGTCTCCCACATAGCCCGCCTCGGTCAGGGTGGTGGCGTCGGCAATGGCAAATGGTACCTTCAATACCCTGGCTAGCGTTTGGGCAAACAGAGTCTTGCCGCAGCCGGTGGGACCCATGAGCAAAATATTGCTCTTTTGCAGCTCCACATCCTCAGCGCCCCCGAAGTAGATGCGCTTATAATGGTTGTACACGGCCACGGACAGCGTAACCTTAGCCCGTTCCTGTCCGATAATATACTGATTCAAAACGGCATGGATTTCCATCGGGGTTGGAATCACATCAGGAATACTGCTATCAACAGCAGCATCCGCAGAATCGTACCCGTCGTCTAGGATGCCCATACAAAGCTGCACACATTCATTGCAAATATAGGCCCCAGGCCCGGCGATGATCCGCCGTACCTGATCCTGGTGCTTCCCGCAGAACGAGCAGCGGATATTCTTCTTCTCGTCATTTCGAGCCATGGATACACCTCTTAAAAAGTCCTATTTGGAGCTTGGACGCGGCAGGAAATGGAACCGTGCCTACCCTGCCCCGCAACGCAGCGTTACATTCAGCGGCGGTCAATGACCTTGTCGATCAGGCCGTACTCCGTTGCCTCCTGGGCAGTCATGAAATTATCCCGCTCGCAGTCGGCCGTCACCACATCAATGGGTTTTCCGGTATTTTCAGACAAAATGCGGTTCATCCGCGTCTTGACAATCTCCAGCCGCCTCAGGTGAATGGACATATCGGTGATCTGGCCCTGTGTCCCAGCAGAAGGCTGGTGAATCATAATTTCCGCGTTGGGTAGAGCCAGGCGTTTGCCCTTAGCTCCGGAAGACAGCAGAAACGCGCCCATGGAGGCGGCCATGCCAATACAGATGGTGGATACATCGCACTTGACATACTGCATGGTGTCATAGATGGCCATTCCAGCCGTAACAGAGCCGCCAGGGCTATTGATGTAGAACTGAATGTCCTTGTCCGGATCCTGAGCTTCCAG
The DNA here is from genome assembly GCA_034927465.1 of Lawsonibacter sp. Classification (GTDB taxonomy): domain Bacteria; phylum Bacillota; class Clostridia; order Oscillospirales; family Oscillospiraceae; genus Lawsonibacter. Next base: position 441 of record JAYFPV010000006.1, on the reverse strand, counting down.
GTACAGCAACTGGGCTACCACAAGAGAGGCGGTCGTGTCGTTAACCTCTTCGGACAGCATAATAATACGGTCATTGAGCAGACGGGAGAAGATGTCGTAGGAGCGCTCGCCCCGGTTGGTCTGCTCTACTACATAAGGAACTAAACTCATAAAATAACCTCCATGCGCCTGCAAGCGCTGAAATTGAACCGAATCTCTCCGCCTTACGCATCTGGCGTCCGTCAACTGACAGACGCCATCTTCCGCGGCGGATCGTTCACGCGGTAAGACTCTTCTTTTGGGCCGCGATATCCAAGTATACCCGTCCGGCTTGAAAATGATTCCTCCGGCTCTCCAAGCGCTCGTACACACCTCTGGCTTAAATCCGGACGCGCCCGGGGGGGACTCGTCCGCCCCGGGACGTCATGCAATTACTCAGCCTTAGGCTCTTCGGCCTCGTCG
>JAYFPV010000102.1:0-8714 GCA_034927465.1 Lawsonibacter sp. | reverse complement strand
TGAAACATGAGCGAAATGATGACAGCGTATTGAGCCTTTTTTTACCTCAAGAGGCTGCCCACAGGCAAAACAGATAAAGTTGCACTGGATGCCGCCCTGCACCTCTGAGATGTGCGTAAGTGCTCTTGGGTCTGCCTTTTTTCCATATTAGATATTGCTGGCACTCTTTTTCTTGATATTTACGCTCATGGCACACACCATCCCCACCATAGTTATCCATTATTCATGTGGATTCCTGTAAAAGCTAAGGAAAAGGCTGAGTTCCACGTAGTATAGGAAAAAAACAGGATATTAGCTCATCCGTTACGTCCAAAAGCTGATGGAACGGTGTGCTAGTCTGGGAAAAGATAAGGTGTTACACTCATAGGCAGCTTATATACAAAATTTTTATTTTACTTCCAATTTTCAACTAGTCTGTTTGTTCAATTGAATGAAACGAGCTACTTTCTTGCGAATTCCCACCTTGCGGTGGAGAATTCGCTGTTTATTTTTTTGTTTTTTATATACGTAATGTCTGCTGAACTAATTTGGAAGCATTGCAGCGCAAGACTTTGCGGCGGATTTTTGGTATTATGGGTGCAAGGAAAAGAGCCAAAACGGTTCAAAAAGCTTGCACAAGGTCGTGAATGGGATGTACAAATACAGCAACGGACAGATCAGCCTGGTGGATTTCAAGCAGCCGATCGGGATGAATTTGAAAGGGGACAATCGGTGGGTAAAGAAAGCACAGACCATCCCCTGGCCAGAAATCGAGAAGCGCTATGCCGCCCTGTTTACCAACCGGAAAGGCAACGTAGCTAAGCCGCTGCGCCTGGCGCTGGAGGCCTGCATCATCCAGGCGGAGTACGGCTACTCAGATGAAGAAACTGCCCTGCAGATTCAGGAAAAACCCGTATTTGCAGTGTTTCTGCGGCTATCCGGGCTATGACGACTCCAGAATGCCCTTTGACCCGTCCCTGATGGTTTACTTTCGCAAGCGTCTGACGCCGGAGATCCTGGGCGAAATCAACGAGATGATTCGATCCGCGGCACGAAAAGGAGAGCACCGTCAACCATGATTGTGGACGCCACCTACGCGCCGTCTAACATCCGCTACCCCCAGGACGCGTCACGAGCTGCACGATCCGGCCCATGGCCCCAAGCCCCGCACTTACCGCACCCAGGCGCACCTGGATTATCTTCAGTTCAGCCGTAGCCGTAAGAAAACGGGGCGAAGAAGATCCACAAAGCGGTTGGGAAACAGCGTACCCTTATAGGCCACATACCCCCAGCCGACGAACTTTCCCTGTTCATGCTCCATGCACTCAGTGCCGCATCTGGCAAAGTCAATGTAACCGACAAGGTTCTCGTCGTACTTGAAATGGCCCGACTCCGTGATCATGTGCTTGCCGTATTCCTCTGGTATCCGTACCTTTGGAACGAAATCAAACTGATCCAAATTTTTCGCCAAATTTGTGATCTCACCGGCCTGCTCCGACCCGGCAAACGACACGACCGCGCCCAGCTTTACACGATCAGTCTGATTCAGCGGCTCGCTTTCCAGAAAGCGAAGGCACATATCCCCGTAGTTGTCGATGCCGGTGCGGAGCATGGCACGCCCGATCTGCGTCTGCGACAGTGGCAGATAGAGATTGGCGGCGGAGCTGTCCGCCGGTGCGTAGCGGGAAGACATTTCCACCTCTATGACGCAATCCTCATCGCGATATTACGGAAATTTGCGACCGTTATAGAGCTGCGTCATATCAAGGCGCATCAGCAGTCTACAATACGGACGTTAACGCCCAGCTTAGGCAACGCTAACCCAATTACTTCCTCATCGTAACCTCGGCACAAGATGGAATAAAGCATGGCTGGCTGCCACGTTTTACTCCGTAAATTATAGTAGCAGCTTGAGTATGAGAACGAGAAAAGCACGCCTGGCTGGCGTGCTTCACCCGGCAAAAATATAGTAGCAACAAAAGATCGGAACCCTATGATATCACTCTTGTACAGACTTTTTAAACGGTTCACTTTTGATACCCCATATTACTCTGAACATAACTGCACTCAATACGATTGCAGCACCAAGCACGCTTAATGCGCCAGGCTTTTCACCTAACGTAAGAAAAACCCATACCGGATTCATAATCGGGTCAATAATTGGGATTATGACTGTCTCCAAGGTGGAGAGCCCCGTACTTGCCTTTGCGTATATTGCGTAAGAAAGTGCAATCATACAGCCCAACAGAAACAAAAAAGAAAGGCTGACTCGATCCAAAGTTCCAGCCTTCACAATGAGAGGAATACCGACAACACCCGCAATAATATTCCCTAGGTACATTGACATGACTGGGTTTCCATTTTTTTGTAAACGCAAGAAAATGGAGATTCCTGCAAAGGTTATGCCGTTAAATACCGCGACAATATTTCCAATTGTGCTGCCTCCTCCGGCCTGATCCATAAAAAAGAGTATCATACCGGCAAAAACACATGCCATACTCAAAATATCAGCTTTTGTAATGTGTTCTTTTAAGAACAGCCAGGAAAACAACGCAACATAAATCGGTGCAGTATATTGCAGCATAATTGCATTTGCAGAGGTCGTAAGCTTTGTGGAGGCGACAAAGCAATAGTTAAATGCAGCATAACATAGTGCCCCGCCAACGACGTATCGACTAATCCAATATTTTTTACCGTTCAATACCATGGGTGTTAACAGAAGCATGGCAATTAAGCTCCGCCCACCTGCGATAGCGTAGGGGGTCCAATTAATCATTTTGATATTATTCCCTGCCAAACTCCACATCAACGCCGCGACGCAGGTTAGCATAATTGCTTTTTTATGATTCATATATTTTATTTCCTTCGCGGTATATGTAAATATCAACTGCACCAAAAAAGAATAAGGGCGCTTTTCAGGCATGAAAAGCACCCTTACCAGCCAATTTCCTGCCTTGTTTATTGAGTGCTGGGTACACTCTTTCACACAGAGAATTTCAGAAACAATTTTGCTTTGTTGATTTTCCGGGGGTAGTTCCTTTTACATCGAATATTGACAACAGAGTGATTGCTAGCAAGATCAGAAGGATTCCTATTCCCGCACGAATGCAGAATCTCTCCCTATAAACTACGATTCCGACCAACACGCTCGTCAGCGGCTCAAATGTACTGAGTAATGAAACTTTCTGCGGACCGCACAAGGTTTCCCCAATCTGAAAGGTAACAGTAGCGATACATACTAGGGCAGCGAAGAGGATGGTCAGTGAATAAGTTGAAAGCGACAAGCTTACTCTTATTTGTCTGGAAAACAATGCCGCCAAAAATGATATGACGCTGGATAGTAATGACAGATAAAAGCAAAGTTTATAGGGATTAAGATTCTGTAATCCGCTTCGGTCTAAATACACGATATAACCAGAGTAACTGCAGCCAGACAAAAATGCAATAGCAATTCCCTTAATATTTAGTCCGCCGCTGGGCTCGTAAAAGAAAAGAATACCAATCATGCATAGAGAACAACAAAGGATTTTTACTTTTCCAGGCTTTTGATGAAAACCAATTGTACAGATCAGCAGGACCAAAATCGGATATACAAAATGTACCGTAGTAGCCAGACCTGATGGGATATAATTATAGGATGCAAATAGTAACATTGGAGTTACCATAAAGAAAAAAGAGAGAATCGCAATTTTTTTTAATTGTAAGAAACTTACTGAAAGCGTCTCTTTCGCTCGAAATTGTATGATAATCCACATAAATATTGATCCGAAAAAGAAGCGATGAAAGGTTAATAACATCGAATTGCTGCCAATGATGTATAACTGTTTTGCAATGAGCGGCATTAAACCAAACAAAACAGCTGAAAGTATTGAAAGGGCAACCCCTTTATTACACTTCATTCGTGCGACACAAGTGATAAATGTCTGGACGACGATTTTCCAAAGTAAAAATTTGCTTTCGAACTTTATTCAGGTAATCAAAATTAATCTCAGCGGTGATTACACATGGTTCATCCGGAGCTTTCGCGATCACATTTCCCCAGGGATCAATGATCATTGATTTTCCATAAGCTTGGAATCTGGGCTTTACCCCATATTGAGCGGGAGCTACCACATAACATCCGTTTTCAATTGCGCGCGTGCGGAGAAGTGTTTCCCAATGATCTTTGCCCGTGTTCATAGTAAAATCCGCTGGAACAAATAAAATCTGCGCGCCCTCCAATGCCATGATACGATAGAGCTCTGCAAACCGCATATCATAACAAATGGACAGTCCCCAATGACCATAGTTTTCAGCATCCACTGTTACAATGCTTTCCCCAGGACAAATTCTGTCAGATTCTTTTACTGCTGGTCCATTTTTAATCATCACATCAAAAGGATGCAGCTTATGATACTTGGCTACAAGTTCTCCATTTGGATTTAAAATCATCGTAGAATTATACGGGCGTGGATCAGAGGCACATTTTTCATAAATGCTTCCTCCATGGATCCAGATTTTGTGGAGTTTGGCCAGTCTGGAGAGGAATTGAAAGGTTTTTCCGCCAGGAATCTGTTCAGCAAAAGCCGCACTCTCATTTCCTACATAATTCATACTCTCTGGAAGAGCTAGAACTTTTGCACCTCTGGATACTGCTTCCTGTGCATGCTGTTCGACCTGGTAAAGATTTTCATCAATATCCGCAGTAGAATCCATCTGAATTACGCCAAGAACATATTTATACATAACTTCCCTCCGAAACTATTTCATATCGATCCAATGAAATGCCCTTTTTTAACCACTTAGAAATATTCTAGCAACCTCCATGTTACTTCCCTCCAAGTTATATTTTGTACAATGGTATTATTTTGTACAAAAAAAGTATAATACTGTTCATTCTGTATTGTCAAGAACTTTATTCGGCATAAACTTCATTTTAATCCCGAATATCAAGTGGAAAACTATGCAATTTAACAACATCTGAATCAGGTTTCGCTTGCAATAAAAAACGTGTTATGCTAAAGTTTTATTGCCATATCGTGTTATATGGTTTCTAAAGATTGCGTTGTTTATTAACAATTAATATGCTATAATGTTTAAAATTTAGTTATGAAGGTGCAGTTGCATAGGAGGAAATGATGGGAGACTTTATTAATAATCTATCAAAGATTGAGCATCATACACCGTCTCAAAAAAAAATTTCCAACTATTTTCTTTATAATTTAGATAAAATTGCATTTGGAACAGTTGAGGAATTATCCCAGGCGATTCACGTCAGCACAACAACAGTCATTCGTTTTTCACAACATTTGGGGTATTCTGGTTTTTCAGAGATGCAAAAAGATGCCCGTCAAACATTGCTCAAAAAATCGACGGTCTTTCCAGATGATAACGAGACAATGGAGAATCTGTCTGGATTACATTTAGCCTTTCAAACAGAGATAAGCAGTATCACATCAACACTAAAAATTTTGAAGAAAGATGATCTGGAACAGGCAGTAAAACTTCTTGCAGAATCAAAACACATCTACCTCTTGGGAATGCGAAAATCCTATGCGCTTGCCTATTACACCTACATTAGTTGGGGACAATTGCGTAAAAATGTGCATATTATTCATTCAGTAGGTATGGATTATCCAGAAGAAGTGATCAATGCCAGACCCGGTGCCGTTTGTGTTGCATTCAATTTTCCCCGATATTCTCGTCCCACCCAAACAATCATGAGTTATTTAAAAGAGCATGGAGTTAAAACCATACTTGTTACAAGTCCGTCAGCCACAACCAATACTACTAATTTGGCAAATATCGTTCTCCCTTGTGCAGTGTACAGTTTCACATATCAAAATTCACATGTAGCACCAATCTGTTTAATTAATTATCTGACGCAACAGTTGGCCATCACCTGTGGAAAGAACTCTTCTAAGATTTTTGCAGATATTGACGAGTTATTGGGTTTAGATTTTTATTTAGGAAGTTGGCCCTTGCGCTTAGGCCATGACTCAGAGGACGATTGATTAAATACGGCGTCTCTGTTGGACAATGGTGTCGGACAGAGGCGCCGCATTCAATGATCTGTAATTTTATTCGTCATTGATCCGTTGATAATCGTTGCGTCCACAATCGTCCCGCCCGGTAAGGTATACTAAGCTGCGCAAATTCAAAAACGGATAAAAAGAGACACGGTTTGCAGATCTCTGATAGAATGAAGTTACCACACCACCATTCTGAAAGGAGACAGGCGCACCCGCGTGGTGGGCTCTCTGACGGAAACTCGGCGCTCATGCTGGTTTGCGCCCGCCTGCGGCATGTCGCCGGCACCCAGTGTGGCAACAAGAAGTACATGAATATGAAGCATCTAGAGGCGACTGTTGAAGACGCTTCCATTGCTGGTTGACTTCACTGCCACAGAGACTGCAAACCTTTTTGCGCATAATTCTTGACACTACCAAGTAAACGCTGGCTAGCTTTGCATGTTGGCCGCCGACAGTTCCTCCCAGAAGATGGCCCAGATCTTAGCGTCGTCCATGTTCTCCTCCGGTTTATGGGTCACGTCGGCCCGAAAGTCGTCCATGCCCTTGCCCGTTTGGGAACCCCAGGTACAGCACGCCTCTGTAGTTGGAGGCGATGCCGCACGGATACCCCTCAGCATGGCACACCGCCACCCAGTACCTCAGCGGATCCAGACCGTGGTCTTGCACAGGTAGGCCGTCAACTTAACCGCCTCACGGTATAGCAAAAAAATAGTTGCGGCGGCAGGAACCTTTTCCCAACTTCAGCGTCATTTATAAAAGAACCAGAATGTAAAACGGGCCTGAGCCCGGGAAAGGGAGATTCGATCAATGAAGAAAAAATTTTTAAGTCTGCTGCTGTGCGCCCTATTAACGCTAGGCCTGTGCACACCGGCCTTTGCAGCTGGCGAAAGCCTGGAGGGGGAGCTGACTCGCGTTACATTGGCTGTGAAAAATGTCATTTCCATCGGCGACCAGTATACTGACTTTACCGGCAACGTGGATGACATGGGTGCGCTTCGCTATTGGTCGCTGAACTGGTCGAATAACAGCGGAGACAATATCCGGGTTTTGGCCACTGGTGCCGGTAAAGTAATGCAGTACAGTGCCAATTCGTCCGGTCCCATCAGACCTATGATGAACGGATCATTCGGTCCTTCTTTTTCCAAAATCAATGCCGATGCGGCAGCAAAAGCCGCAGAAAAATTTCTCAGCTCTGTTCTGGCAAAGGGAGAAAGCGCAAAATTGACCGACCGCGACAAAATGGCGGTAACCTTGGGTGGCTCGGATTATACGGTCTATGCGCAGATCCTGTTAAACGGTGTCCTCTCGCCTAATTACGCCCAGCTGCAAGTAAATTCCGAAACAGGGGAGGTCGTCTATTTCAGCCGGGATGACTGCTATGAGGCCTATGTGAATGACGTGCCGTCCGCCGTACCGGCTGTTTCTGCGGTTGCGGCTGCGGATACATTGACAGGAACTGTCAATCTGGACCTTCAGTATGTACTTCCCGAGGACGGCGACGGCTCCACGGCGGTCTTGCGCTACGTACCGACAACAGAAGGAAACTATTATGTGGACGCGCAGAGCGGCAAGCTGGTAGACCTGAGCAAAATATGGGATGCTCTCAGGTCTGATTCGGCAAGTAATGCGGCAAAATCCACTGCTATGGCCGCAGGCACCGAGCAATCGGAAGATAGTGGCCTAAGCGATGCAGAACAGGCCTCCATCCAAAAGCTCCAGGGTGTGCTGTCACAGGACACGCTGGATGCCGCTGCCCGCAAGGTCACGCTGCTGGGGCTGGGACGCTATACTCTCTCCAGCGCAAGCTACTCGATGGACCAGACTACCGGTGACGTGACCTGCACGTTGAACTATACCCGCAAGCTTTCGCTCAACGAGCTGAAAGATGTCACCAGCGAGCAGTATCAGAAGGGCAATTACCAGCAGGCCAAAACACTTTCCCTGAATGCCAAGACAGGCGACTTGCTGGGAGGGTGGTCCTACCGGCCTTGGTATATGAAGGATGTAAAATCTGACCCAAGCAAGCTTCAATCCACTGCAAACAGTTTTCTTTCCTTCCGCTACCCCGACTACACCGACAAGGTAGCGCTCATTGACGATAACGGGAACGGCGACGGTACCGACTTCCACTATGACCGGAAAGAGAACGGCTATTTCTACCACAACAATTATGTGGAGATCACCATTGACCCCGCTGACGGCTCCGTGGCGAGTTTCTATTACAACTGGGATGACGACCTCAAATTCCAGTCCGCCGACGGAATTGTCTCCCCGGATGCGGCAAAGAGCACCTACTACAGCGCCTACGCGGCGCGGCTGAGCTACATCGCCTACCCTGTTTCGGTGAACATTAATATCCCGATCTGGAAGACCTACGCGGACTGTTGCGGCTATGTGGCCTACCAATACGTGCTGGGCTATACCTATGAAACGGTTGGCAGCCCAGTGCTTGGCGTGGATGCAAAAACCGGAAAGCCCGTCGTCACGCAGCCGCAGGAAACTGCGGTTGGCTACACAGATATTTCAGGCTGCTTCGCGCAAAAGCAAATCGAGGCGTTGGCCGCGGCGGGAATTGGTTTTGGCAACAGCAGCGAATTCAAACCCAATGCAGCACTTACGCAAAAAGACATGCTGGTCCTGCTGCTCAATGCGTGTGGATACCACTTTGATACCGCAGATCTGGATGGCGAGGATGAACTGGAATCGCTGTACAACGCCGCCTGG
>JAYFPV010000159.1:0-5000 GCA_034927465.1 Lawsonibacter sp. | reverse complement strand
TCTGCCGTATCAGCGCTTGCCTGTGCCTCTTGAATTTGCGATTCTGCTTCGGCTACCAACGTATTTAACAGATCGCTACTCAACTTGCTCTGACCGCGAATGACTTTGATCGTCTCGCTCTTATAATCGTCAAGCTCCTTCTGCTTGTCCAGCAGATGCTTCTTTGCCATCTCGCATTTTGACTTTGCCAGATCAATATCCTTTTCATGCTGGCTGGAGAGAATCTCGGATTCCGATGCCGCCGCGATTTCAGAAAACTTCATTCGGATAAGCTGATCGACAATGCCATCCACCTTCTGTACGGAATAGCCGGATTGACCGTGGCATTCTCCGGGGTGCCTTACGTTGTAGTGACATTGATACCGCATCCGGACTTCTTTTTGAATGGTGCCGTCAGGCATTTTTTTATTTCTGCCACTGGTGGTAAGTGTCAGCCGGTTGCCGCAGTGGGCGCAGTAGATATTTCCCACCAGCAGGGATTTTCCCTTGCAGTTGAGCGGAATGGAGCTATGGGGCTGGGTTCTCTGCCGCATGATCTCCTGCGCCTGGGCAAACACGTTGTCGTCGATAATCCGAAGTTCGTCGATATACTGCGATTGGCTGTCGCCGTTTTTGATGATTCCGCCGAGCGGATGTCTTTAATGGTCGGGCAGATCCTGGACGTAACCCGTATTGATGAAAACAGAATGGTCTTAACTCCCGCCGAGTGTTCGCTCACCGAGGTAATTCAGAACACGCTGTCCACCTACTACCCCATTCTGAATAGAAACAACAACAAGCTGTCCCTGAAGCTCCCTCGGGATCTGCCGAAGGCACGCGCGGATGCGGCTCGCGTATCCCAGGTGCTTGTCAATCTGATTGCAAACGCCATCCGGCATACAAATAGAGGACAGATTGTCGTGTCCGCGGCGACACAGGGCAATTTTATCGAGGTTGCTGTCGCCGACAACGGCGAGGGTATCGCGTCCAAGCGCATTCCCCTGCTCTTTGAACGGTATAAAAGCCGCGACAGCGCAAATTCTACCAGAGGCAGGAACAACGGCACGGGCCTCGGGCTTTTCATCTGCAAGCATATCGTGGAAGCCCACGGCGGATGCATTCGGGTTGAAAGTTGCGAGGGCGCGGGCACAACCGTGCGCTTTACATTGCCTAAATTTATAAAAAGCGACCCTTCCTGCTAGGGTAACACCGCAGTCCGCTGTGCTAGGACAGCTTTCGCCCTCTCACCGAAGCGCCGGCTGGAACAGGATGCGCTTGTATGTCTTCCTGATTTCCCGCTTATTTGCGAACCGGGCGGTTCCGTGCTGACCGTCGCCAACGGTGCGGGACTTGATGTCGCTGAGGGTATAGTGGTAGGCTAAAAGCGAAAGTCCTCCGATAACGGCGAGCATGATCGCCGCCGCGATGATGAGGGTTTATACCTGTTCGTTCATGTCAAACTCCTTCCATATTTAATTTCGTGTGATACAATAAAAGAAAAACGCCCCGCGGATAGCGGTGCGTAAAAAGGCGGTGAGGCGGTATGAAATACGGGTTTCTACCAAAAGGCGTGTGGCTGGTGTTTCATCGGTCATTTGAGAAACAGTTATCCCTTATGACTGTGGATGCTCCGGGCGCGTTGATGGGAAAGGCACATGAGACCTATCGAGGTATTCTGGCCGACATTCCCGACTTTGACCGGGATGACCGTTTCCTCGTAAATATTCTTAGCGCGGCGATGCTGGCGGCCGTCTATCTGAACCTGCGCGAGAATCCGACGCTTGACGCGGTCACGGCCTATTACCACAAGGCCATGACGGGAAGCCGGGTGATGCGGCTGTTCTTAAAGCGGCAGGATCAGTATTCCGGTAAGGCACAGGCTAAGCTTGCGCGGCAGGCCAAGGCCAGTCAAAAACGGAGCAATCCATACACCTGGCAATTTTGCTATGAGGCCGGCCCGGATCAGAACAGCTATTCCGCGTATTTTGATACCTGCGGGATTCTGCACCTGCTCCAAAAGCTCGGTATTTCGGAAATCACGCCTGCCATGTGCAGCTATGACTATGACATGGCTGAGCTGGTCGGCTCTGTCTTCACGCGGGAGCATACGTTGGCGGGTGGTGGCCCCTGCTGTGACTGCCATTATAAAAAACGAGGAGAAGAATAAATGTTGGATAAAAAAGAGACTTATGCTCTTTTAGATAGCTTGGGTTTTGTTTACGAAAGATACGAGCATTCGCCGGTCTATACCATTGAGGAAATGGACGCGCTGGAGCTTCCGCACAAAGAGCTGGTTGTCAAGAACCTCTTTCTGCGGGATGATAAAAAGCGAAATTATTATCTTGTCACCTTGCCTGGGCATAAGGCGGCAAATCTGAAAAGCCTGAGCGAGAGGATTCCCAGCCGTAAGCTGAGCTTCGCCAGCGAGGAGGATCTGCATAGGCTTCTCCAGCTGGAAAAAGGACACGTCACGCCGCTCGGTGTGCTGAACAACACGGAGAAAAATGTCACGGTGGTCTTTGACCGCAGCCTGCAAGGGCAACAGATCGGTATTCATCCGATGGAAAACACCGCGACGGTTTTTCTCGCGTTTGAGGATGTGAAAAAAGTGATTGAACACCACGGCAATCCGATTGTCCTGTGCGATTGCGATTAAAAATTACCGCCATCTTTCTCATCCCATCTTTATGGTCAGTCCCTGTTTCAGCTCCTGCTTCTGGACATGCTGCTCCAGTAGAATCGCCGCCTTGAGGCATTGGGCGCCGACGCATTCATACAGGTGCCAGCTTTTCCTTGTCTGCGGCGGTCAGTACCCGGTCAAATCCGCACAGAGGCAGGATATCCGCCTCCAGCAAGTCCAGCCGCGTTTTGAGCTGTCCCCGGTTTTCATAGGTCTTGAAACCGTTCTGAAGACGGACCTACACTGCGGCAAGATCCAATCCGTGATCCATTTGCCGGTATTCTCTCGCGGCGGCGGCAGTGGTCCGGCACAAAAGCTCCGGCAGGCAGTCCTCCGCCTGTGAAAATCTGCCCCAATGCAGATGGTCGCGGACTCTGACCAAAAGCGCGGAGAGTCCATTTGCGGAGCAGTCGGCTCTCGCGTTCGGCGTTATCTCCGCAAGCTCGGCGCAGAAGGTACGCAATGAATACGGCGATCTCGACAATGACGAGCTTATCAGCATTTCTCACGAGGAACCATTGATTCCACAAAAAAGATGTGCTTTCACTATTCCATCATCTTTTGCAGTGGTCGGCTATCTTGGGTACCGTTGACAAGAAAAGCAGTCCGATTCCAATAAGCACAACAGCCAGTTTTTCAATCAGCACGGATAGCGGCATGGAAAACACAGGGTCAAGCACCCCGAGGGAGAGGGGGTACTCCACAAAAAGCGACCTGCCATAGATATCTCCCGGCAGATACCCTGCTCCAAACACCAGTGCCATGAGCACGAACAACGCCCATGAGCGGAACCCGCCTGCCAGCGCGCCAACGCCGATCAGCAAGGCGGACGGCGGTAGCAGCGTGACCGCGGACACAAGCAAAAGGGACGCCACAGGTACAGAATTGCCAAAGAGTACACATAAGAAGCCAACGCCCAGCGCAACTACCATCCCTTCCAATGTGAACCAAGCAGTCAGTGCCGCCATATATTTTATCATCTGATAGCGCCCCCGCTTCATTGGAGTGGCATCTGTGAGGCTTTGTATGCCGCGCGCCTGCCCATTGCACAGGTTCCAAATAAAAAACAAAAGAGCCACGCCGAGCAACGGGAAAAGTTCTGTCAGATAACTGCCGAAGCTCCACGGCGAAAACGGTGCCGTGTTGGCAATCCCCAGGATGATGACATTGTTCAAAAGCTGCCAGCCGTACCACAGACTCACCGCGGCAAGGCCGAGATAGAATTTGCTGCCGAGCAGGCGGGACAGCTCATAGCGAAATACTTTACTCACGACCGACCACTCCTTTCCCAAGACCGCAGGCGGTCAGGAAATCGTTCACACTGATATACGGCGGTACTTCCGTTCCGCCCTCCAAAAAGAGCTGCGCCCAAACCTCGTCCATCTTATCTTCTCCAATGATCTGCGCCGCGCGGTAAATCATCAGCGCATTGCCATCGTACCAGTTGGCCCCGTCCGCCGTAGCCCGGATGTCGGCCTGATAACGTTCCGGCAGGCGGTCGACACACTCCGGGTGCCGCTGGTAAAAGGACGCATGCAGGTTGTCCATGGTGCTCTCCCACATCTTCACATAGTTTTTTCGCGCGTAATCCTCTCCCTTGATCCGGCACATCAGGCGGTAGGTGGTGTAGACGGTGATGCCCTCGTCGTTCCAGGAGCTGTCCTCCGTGTCCATCAGCTCCGCGCTCAGTCCCCACCACTGATGGATGATTTCGTGCGCCAGGATTTCGGCGCTGGTAGTCCCCTTATCAGGGTCGTTGAGATTGTCGTCGCTGAAATAGGATTCGCCCATGCCGCTGATGTTTCTCACAGCAAAGCCGCCGAAGTTAAAGGCTGTGGTCTGGACAATTTGGAATGCTCCGTCTCCGTTTCCCTTAGCACCATAGTGCTCCGTGCAGTATTGCACCGCCTGCTCCATCAAATCCAGCGCGCCGTTTTCCAGCCGGGACTGATATTTTTGACTGTAATAAAACGGGATGGTAGTCCCATTGCCCGCATCAATCTCCTTGCAAACATAGTCTCCGGCGTAGAGAAACAGTCGGTCAGTACCCTTATCCTCCATGCGCCAAGAGACCGTTCCATCAGCGTTGTTGGAGAGTTTGGTCAGCGTACCGGTTCCTACTGGCATCATTTCGCTTTTTAAATCGATATGCAGGGAAACTTCCGCATCGTCTGGAACCAGCACGCATCCAGATACCACCGGCGCGAGCGTCTTGCTGGTTATGGTGACGCTCCCGTTGCTGATCACATCCGCGTCAAGCGCGTATTCCATCTGATTCCACATCCGCGCCATACCCCCGTATTCCACCTGCAGGTCGATTTCCTCAACTGCCGGAAGCGCA
>JAYFPV010000022.1:0-5880 GCA_034927465.1 Lawsonibacter sp. | reverse complement strand
CAGCAATTTCCCATCCTACCCAACCGCGCGCTCAGCGATTTGAAGGGGAAGTACAGCTGGGAGGTCTGGGGCAAGGCGGACGAAGACCACTCTGCCGTCCGCTTCTGCACCAGCTGGTCCACCCGGGACGCGGACATTGATGCTCTGATTGACGACATCGCCTTGTTATAACATAACCGTTCCAAACAAAAAGGCCGGGCCGCATACGCGGCCCGGCCTTTTTTTTTCTTTACTGCCCCGACAACAGCAGATACATCACAGCTTTCTGAGCGTGGAGTCGGTTCTCCGCCTCGTCGAAGATCTCGTCGGCGTGGGCTTCGAAGACCTCCGCCGTAATCTCCTCGCCCCGGTGGGCGGGCAGGCAGTGCTGCACCATACAGCCCTGGTTGGCCAGAGCCATCAGTTCGTCGTTGACCTGGTATCCGGCAAAAGCCTTTTCCCGAACGGCCTTTTCCTCCTCCTGTCCCATGGAGGCCCACACGTCGGTGAACACCACGTCGGCCCCCGCGGCAGCCTGCTGTGGTGCCCGCACCAGGGTAAATTTGTGGGCCGGGTCGCTTTTGGCAAACTCCAGTATCCCCGAATCCGGGTCATAGCCCTCGGGGCAAGCCACAGAAACCTCCATGCCGCACTTCAAACCGCCCACAATGAGGGAGTTTGCCATGTTGTTTCCGTCTCCGATGTAACACAGCTTCAGCCCCTCCAGCACCGCCTTGTGCTCCCGCACCGTCATCAAGTCGGCCAGCACCTGGCAGGGATGACAGAAATCGGTCAGGCCATTAATGATGGGAATCTTGGCGTAGCGGGCCAGCTCCTCCACCTCTTTCTGGGCAAAGGTGCGGATCATGATCCCGTCGCAGTATCGGTCCAGCACCCGGGCAGTGTCCTGCACCGGCTCACCCCGGCCAATCTGGCTCTCCTTCCCGGAGAGGAACAGGGCATGGCCGCCCAGTTGAAACATGCCGGTCTCAAAGGAAACCCGGGTACGGGTGGAATTTTTCTCAAAAATCATAGCCAGCGTCTTACCCTTCAGATAGTCGTGGGCAATGCCGTGCTTCTGATTATACTTCAGCTGGTCCGCCGTGTTCAGGATTTTGAGAATGTCCTCTTTGGACAGGTCCAGCAGCTTCAACAGGTCTTTTGTCATGTCAAACACCCCAATGCAGAATTCAGCGCACAAAATCGCGGAGCCGAGGAGTTATCCCAGAGTTTCCTTCAAGATGGCCAGGCCCCGATCCATCTCCTCTTTCGTGATAACCAGCGGGGGCAGCAGCCGAAGGCCGGGGCCTGCGGTGAGACAGAGCAGGCCATGCTTTACCAGCTCGGCCGCCAGCTCCTTATTGGTCTTTTCCCCTTTGACCTCGATGCCGATCATCAGACCAAGGCCCCGGGTATGCCCCAGGCAGGGCAGATCCATCGCCTCAATCTGGGTACGGAGGTATTCTCCCTTTTCCTGAACCTGAAGCAAAAATGCATCGTCGATGATGTCCAGCACCTGACAGGCCGCGGCGGCAGCCACCGGGTTCCCGCCGAAGGTGGTTCCGTGAGTACCGGGTACGAAGACGTTCCGACACTTCTCGTTGGCCAGAATTCCGCCGAACGGAAGGCCACCGGCAATTCCCTTGGCAAAGGACACCACATCGGGCCGAACGCCATACTGCTGGAATGCAAACAGCGTGCCCGTGCGGCCCACACCGGTCTGCACCTCGTCGATGAGGAGCAGCCAATCCCGCTTGGCGCACAGATCGGCCACCTCCTGGACGAACTCCCGGTCCAGCGGCAGCACACCTCCCTCTCCCTGAACCAGTTCAAACATGACGGCGCAGACATCGTGGCCAGCCACTGCCTTTACGCTGTCCAAGTCGTTGGCATCGGCATAGCGGAACCCTTCCGTGAAGGGGAAGAAATAGTTGTGGAACACGTCCTGGCCGGTGGCGGCCAGCGTGGTGATGGTGCGGCCGTGGAAGGAGTTGTGCAGAGTAATGGTGGTGCCCCGTCCCTTTCCGTACTTGTCAAACGAATATTTCCGGGCCATCTTGATCATGGCCTCGTTGCCCTCGGCTCCCGAATTGGAAAACATCACATTGGACATCCCCGTCCGGGTGCACAGTGTTTGGGCCACCTTAACATACGGTTCGGAATAAAACAGGTTGGAGATATGTCCCAGCTTGGCAGCCTGGTCGGTTACTGCCTTCACCCAGCTCTCGTTGGCATAGCCCAGTGAACACGTTCCAATTCCAGCGGCAAAGTCAATATACTCTTTATTGTCCAGATCCCAAACCGTGGCGCCCTTCCCGTGGTCGATAGCCACGGGGAACCGGTTGTAGGATTGCATCACATACTGCTCATCCAGCGCCTTCAGTTCTTCAAACTTCATTTTTATTACCCCTTCCCGTCAGTTAATCAGCATAGTGCCAATGCCCGCATCGGACAACAGCTCAATGAGGATGGAATGGGCCACTCGGCCGTCCAGAATAATGGCCGACTTGACGCCCGAGCGCACCGACTCCACACAGCAGTCGATCTTTGGGATCATGCCGCCGGAGATGACCCCCTCCCGCACCAGCGCAGGGACAGAGGACAGCTGCAGCTCCGGAATCAGTGTTGCTTCATCCTTGGGATCCCGCAGCAGACCGCGCACGTCGGTAAGCAGAATCAGCTTTTCGGCCTTCAGGGCCACGGCCAGCTTGGCGGCGGCTGTGTCAGCGTTGATGTTGTAAGAAATCTCGGCGTCCTCCCCCTGGGCCACGGTGGACACCACTGGGATGTAACCGCCATCCAGGGCATCGGTGATGGGCCGTGGGTCCACACGGGTGATCTCTCCCACCATCCCGTACCGGTCGTTCAGCTTTTTGGCCCGAAGCATGGCCCCGTCCAGACCGCACAGGCCAACGGCCCTGCCGCCCAGGCGGTTCAGCGTGGCCACCAGATTCTTGTTCACCCGGCCGCACAGGACCTGTTGAACAATGTCCATGGTCTCCTCGTCGGTGTACCGCAGGCCATCTACAAATTCAGATTTCTTTCCCACTTTGTTCAGCATTTCGGTAATTTCAGGCCCACCGCCATGGACCACCACCACCCGAATGCCCACCAGATTAAGCAGAATAATGTCGGAGATGACCGCGTGGCGCAGCTCGTCGGAAACCATGGCGTTCCCGCCGTATTTTACCACAATGGTCTTTCCCGAATATTTTTGAATATAGGGCAGGGCCTCTGCCAGAACCTGCGCCCGATCTACCTCGTTGAAGGACATAGGATAACCTCCCAATTCTGTTCCGTTCCCGATCAGGTTCTGTAGTCGCCGTTGATTTTTACATAGTCATAGGTCAAATCGCAGCCCCAGCATTCGGCGCTCTCATTTCCCTCGTGGAGATCGACGGCAATCACCACTTCCTTCTGGCTTAAAATTTCCTTGGCCTTGCCCTCGTCGAAGGGCAGGCCGTCGCCCTGCTGGCAGACCAGAACCTCTCCCACCGACGACCGGAAGGACACGTCCACATGTTCGGGACGAAAGGGCGCCTTGGAATAGCCCATAGCACACAGCACTCGGCCCCAGTTGGCATCAGACCCGAACATGGCGGCCTTCACCAGGGAGGAGGCCACCACCGCCTTGGCCAGACGTTCCGCACTCTCCTCACTGCGGGCTCCGGTCATCTTGCAGGTCACCAGCTTGCTGGCGCCTTCCCCGTCGCTGGCAATGGAACGGGCCAGATACCGGCAGACATAGTCCAGGGCCGTCTGAAAGCCCTCGTAATCCTCATCCTTCCACTCAATGAGTGAGTTGCCCGCCATGCCGTTGGCCAGCACCACGCACATGTCGTTGGTAGAGGTATCCCCGTCCACAGTCACGCGATTGAAGGTTTTGGCCACCACCTCGTGCAGGGCCGCTCCCAGCATTTCCCGGGTAATGGCACAGTCGGTGGTGAGAAAGGCCAGCATGGTTCCCATATTGGGATGGATCATGCCGGAGCCCTTGGCAATGGCGCCGATCCGCACCTCCTTGCCCCCCAGGACCAAGGAGACGGCAATCTCCTTTTTCACGGTGTCGGTGGTCATAATGGCCCGGGCGGCAGCATCGGAGCCATCGGTATTCAGGGCGGCGGTTACCAGCGGTATTCCGGCCTGGATGGCCGAAATGTTGATGGTCTGACCGATAACACCGGTGGACGCCACGACAAAGTCCTCCGCCTCGTGTCCGGTGGCAGCGGCGGCAGCCTGACACATGGCCTCTGCATTTTCATGGCTCATGGGGCAGCATGCGTTGGCGTTTCCGCTGTTGGCCACCACGCCCCAGGTCACGCCGTTTTCCAGATGATCCATGGTGACATAAATGGGCGCTGCCTTGACCCGGTTCAGGGTGTAGGTGGCGGCGGCGGTGCACTCCTTCTGGGATAAAATCAGGGCCAGGTCATTTTTCTCTGGATTGCTGCCCACCTTGACACCACAGTGGACGCCGGCGGCGGAAAAGCCCTTGGCGGCGCATACGCCGCCGGAAATCTCCTTCAACGTCATTGAGTTCCAACTCTCCTCTTTGTAATAGAATGGGGTCACAGGCTGAGACCGGTGGTCTCTTCAAAATCCAGCATGATGTTCATGTTCTGAACAGCCGCACCCGAAGCTCCCTTGCCCAGATTATCGAACTGGGCGGTCAGCATGGTCTGCTCCTCATGGCCGGAGACCGTGATTTCCAAATAGTCCTTGCCCGCCAGCGCATTGGTGGCAAGCCGGGGGGCAGAGCCGCCAAAGGGGGCCACCCGAACCATCTGCTGTCCATCGTAATAGGCGCTGAGCATCTCACAGATATCCTGGGCGGTAGGCTTTCCGTTCAGCAGGCGATTCTGGAGCAAAACCGAGGTAGCCATTCCTTTATAGATATCGCCTAGAATCGGGGCGAACACCGGAGCGTACTCCAGTCCCGCAACCTTCTGCATTTCGGGCAGATGCTTGTGCTTCAGTCCGGTGGCATAAAGGTTGGGCGAATCCAGCAGGACGCTGCGCTCCGGGGCCTCATACTCCGCAATCAGCTTTTTGCCGCCGCCGGAATAACCGGTCAGGGAGAGGCAGGTCACGGGGTAATCCCGGGGCAGAACGCCCAACTCCACCAATGGGGACGCGGTGGCCAAAAAGCCGGTGGCGTGGCAGCCTGGATTGGCCACCCGGCCGGCAAACTTGATCCGCTGGCGCTGTCCGGGCAGCAGTTCGGCAAAGCCGTACACCCATCCTTCAGCGGTACGGTGGGCGGTAGACGCGTCGATCACCCGGGTTTTCCCGTTCTCAATCAGGCTTACTGCCTCCACTGCGGCGGCATCCGGCAGACACAGGAAAACCAGGTCGGCGGCGTTTAGGAACTTCTTTCGCTCCTGAAGGTTCTTTCGCTTCTCTTCGTCAATGACGAGCAGCTCAATATCTTCCCGCTCCACCAGCCGCTGATCAATTTGCAGTCCGGTCGTTCCTTCCTTGCCATCAATGTATACCTTTGGTTTGTTCATCTTTTCCACCTGATTTCTGATTCTTCTTGGATTGGCTAAGCCTTCCCACACAAAGGGGAAGGCTTAGGGACATTCTTGTTGTTTTTATTATGATACGGCCCAACTGGATTTGCAACGCTTTATTTGTGCGCGGCTACAAATTCCTCGATGAGAGCGACCTGCTTTTCCACCGACTCGCGCGCTGGGCCTCCGTATACTTTACGCTCGTTGACACAGGTCTTCAGAGCCAGGGCATCGTACACATCCTCGTCAAAGAGTGAGGAGATGGCGCGGAAGTCCTTCAGTGTCAGCGTGTCTAGTGTATCCCCCGTCTTGGTGCACAAATTGACCAGCCGGCCCACAATCATATAGGCTTCCCGGAAGGGCAGCCCCTTCTTGGTCAGGTAATCGG
>JAYFPV010000160.1:0-4517 GCA_034927465.1 Lawsonibacter sp. | reverse complement strand
AATTGGCATTGACCTGTTCGTTAAACACATACAGCTGAGTGTCGCTGTCAAGCGTAACGCCCTGGGGAATGTCTATCTCCATTCCGTCATTGGAGGTCGCATCAACATTATATATCCGTCCGTAATAAACCACTTTCCCGTTGTCCACAATTATCGCGGAGATATATTCGTTTGCTCCTACCTTTGCATTGGAGTAGCTTATCGTTGCCTTTTCGGAGGTAAGCGTCATTTCTTTTACGGCAAAATTGCTGCGGCTGCTGTCATACAGCGTCAATTTCCAATCGATATCCGTAGACATAGGCGCATCCGGCAGTAAGATGAGGGAGCTCGATCCCACGGTGGAACCCGGCTTCCCCCCTGTGGCGGGAGACGCAAGGATCACAGAGGACAAATCCAAATTGCACGCATAGCGCAAATACAAATATGTAGCTACGTCCATCCCTTCATAGATTACTTCGCCCGCTTCATCAACGTATGCCGCAACAGAAGAGCTGCTGCCGGGAGAAGAAAGCCACCATTTATTTGCAGAGCCATTGTATCTGTATGCAACACGCAGACTGTCATCCAGCATGAATGCCTCCGCCGTAGATAACTGCCACAAAATCGTATTTTCGGCCTCAGGACCTGCGATGCCATCTGTTGTTTCGCCGCTGTATGTTCCGGATGTAAGCGTTCTTCTTAGTATAGCGTCTTTTTCCGCAACACTATAGGGAATTATCTCGCCTATTGCCATTTGGAGTGCCGTACTGTTCTTGTAGTAATTTGAATTATTGCTGTTGAACTGCCATGCGCCATACATATCGTCATAAATCAACGTCATATTCCCGTCTGCGGAGACTATGCCGTCACCGTCATAGCCAATCACCCGCCAGCATCTGTTTCCATACCAGACACTGACTGCATCTTTCGTATTGAAGCCTGAACGCAGCAGCAACGGGCTTCCGAAAGTGGGCGTTTTTATGCTAAACTTTGCATTCTCATTGGGTGAGACGGGTATGTCGATGCTGCCTGTCAGCGAAGCAGAAGCATAATTATAGGATTATCGGTTATTTTGTTCACTGGAACCGATCTCCTCTATATATCATCCATGCAATAATGACGACCCGTTTTTAGCCAACAAAACGGGCGGCTTATTGCTCCGCCGCCCGCAAATTCCTTTGCTTATCTCCTGCGCTTGCTAATCAGATGGATTAGCAAGCCGGCATTCCCCACAAGCCCCGGCATAGCGATGATGAAGCCGGGTAAAATGAGGTCCTCGTAACCGCTCGTTTTTATGCCGCCCGAATTAGCGGCTACGGCCTCCCGGATATTACCCGCATTGAGCTCGCAGCCGTCGGTCAGCGTGATGATAAGGCAGCCCTCATCGTTTAGCTTTACCGCGGCGATGCCCACGCCATTCGTGCCTGCGGCTACGGTGAAGGTATTTGTCGAGCGTTATCGTGTAGATATCCAGCTTTCCATCGCCGCCTGTTTTCTCAATGGTTCTGATACCTACGCCGTCCTTACCGTCTGCCCCTGCAAATTTACCGGCATCCTGGACGATTCCATAACAATATCTGCAACCCGGACATAAAGCAGTTGTTTATTGGCTTTAGCGTCACTTTTTTGTGCTTAATCGTCTTTCTCCGAAACAGCTTAACGTCAAGGCTTACGGCAAATCCTTGCTTGACAATATATTTCCGTCAGCATCATACACCTGTAAAAGCGGAGAATAATTACATGTATCATGACAGCGCAGATAAATAACGGCTTTATGTTTTGCAGTGGTTCTTCCTTAAACTTCATCAACAGAACGGTGATGTATGATCCGGCTGAACGGCAGATGCACCTGCTTCCGGCGTGATGAAAAAGACTGTCGACAAAAAATCGACAGCCTTTTTGGCTAACATTGCCAAAAAAGATACAGCGATCTAGTATAAAAAATATCGCTACTCCAATACAAGAGTAACGATACTTTTGGCGCTTAGCGACTGTGTATTGGGATGTTTGCTTTCATGTACAATGATTATACAAACCTACAAAATCAAGTTGCGATATTGGGCGGACAGTCAAACTGCGGGTGATAATCAGCGATTAAATTTTAATGTGAATTTTTCCGTTGCAGTAGTGCTGTCTCTTTATTACATAAATTATTTATTCGACCCGTACTGTTTTCTGCGAAAAAGAATAACGCTTCCGGCAATCCCGGCACCCGACAAAGCCAAAATCCCTATCCATAGCCATGGCATACTGCTATCGCCCGTTGGGGGATTATCAGAAGCGGAGGCTATTACAGTAAATGTTGTCTGTGCATACCCGTCTGTAAAGTTTATGCGCAGAGTATGCTTACCCACAGAAAGGGTTTGCAGATAGCTGGCCTTTAGCGTGACGGTAGTGCTGCCTTCTGATATTGTGTAACCATCAATGTCGACTGTATTGTCATCAACCGTTACGCTGCCATCAAATTTGCTAAGTGGTGCATTCACTACAAACTCACATGTTTTCCCTGAACCTTTTTTCCAGATGTTCTTTGCACCTTTAGTGATATCATATTTTATTAACTCCGGCGGGCTAACCTCAAATTTCAAATCCATCGTAAAAGTTGCATTATCATTACATATAAAAGTAATCGTTTCGTCATAGTTTCCGGCCGGCAGCCCTGTAACTGGCTGAATAGTCAGGTAAGCGGTATCGTTGGGCGCAATAAGAATAGAGCCATCGGAATAGTCGTCCCCGACGCCTATAATTTCGTAGTTAGGCCTTGATGGCAAAGTTGCAAGTACGCTCTGATTTCCAACGTTTGATAAGCAAACGGTTTGTGCCGCAGGTGCAGAGGTGTACCCTGCTACCTTGTCGGGAAACTCTATATTTTTGGGGCTGGGTTCAATTATATATGTGCGAACCGGGATCACCGTGAAGTGTATGGTTTTGGTTATCTCTTCAATCTCATTAGCTTTTATGCGAAGAGTAGCAGTATAGTCTCCCACTGGAAGACCGTCATTAGGACGAACCGAAAAGCTGGTGCTTGTGGTTGCAGATGCTTTTTTATCAAGGCTTGTAGCAGTGCTTTCCGTGTCAAGAGTAAAGCTGTCTTTATCCTTGCCGTCAATTGTTACGGTAAGGTTGGAAAGTATACCTGAGCCTGTGCTGTTTATAGTAAAGGTTTCATCAGGAACAGTACTGTAGCCCAAAATTTCAGTTTGAAAATCCTTTCCATCAGGAGTGACCTGCGCAGCATAAGTGATTGGCTGAGTTGTTATGGATATGGTAGCAGGCGCATTAAATGTATTTATGGAGTGCGCATACTGTGTTACGCGGACAGGGGCATGATATGGAAAAAGGGTTTTATTATTTATCAAAATATCTTTTATTTCATATCCTGATTCACAGGAGATTGAAAAATACGGAGAAGAACCGGATAAAAAGTGTGCAGTAAAATCAGAAGTGAAATCGTCGCCGGATTCATGTTAATATGACGAAGATACACCAGCATAGTCGCAAGCATAATCCACGGAGACATGATCGTCCATAGTCACCGTAACAATTGGTTCAAACACAGCGTAGAGATAATAATTTAACTCACGTGAATCTGTTTCACCATAAGCTAACCAATCAGGCCTATTCACTTGAATGTTGGGGTTTTCCCATACAAAACCTGCGTCTGTGGTCTTATCTCCTACTGCAGAAACCAAATATTTGGATTTTTGATAAGTAGCGGTTGGGTTGAATGTTCCATTAGGCAGCTCGATTGAGGAGACCCATCTTGTAAATGTATACCCGGGGGCAGCTGTTGCGGAATATTGACGTATGCCGGAGGCAGTAGGAAAATCTGTAACTCCGTTGGTCAGTGAAACAGTCCCTCCATTTTTCGTGCCATGTACAAAAACAAAACAATCTGAAAGAGGGCTAGACCATGTGATATTAGAACCAGGACAAATCACTTGATTCCCGCCGCATTCAGGCGGCTCATGAGAATAAGCAAAAGCTGATGGAACTATAATAATCATTATTAACAATGCACATAAGCACGCTATTGATGCTTTTTTAAAACATTTTCTTCTCATAGAATTTGTCCCCCATTAATCAAATAGACATAAAAAGCATTGTATTTTAAGTTAAAATGCTATCTTTTCAAGACGCGTACCCTGTTGTGTAAAAGATTCATGACTAATACTAACATAAAGATACAATATAAGTAAACAATTTTTTGAAATACGTAAAAACATACTGATTTATTGGTTTTTAAAGAAAAAATTACATTGTAATAATGATAGATTACTGATATGAGGCGCTGCAACACTGTTTACCATTGGCAATAAATATATAGAAATTCTGTTTGGATGCAGATATATTAAAACGCTGAACCCTATCTTTCGAAATTGGGTTCAGCGTCACGCTGTCTATAAACCTTGCTTTTGATACAATAACACGATTCCTATAGAAAACCAGGCGGGTGCATTTTTTTCAGTTGGTGCATACCATGACACGATTACTATGACACCATTTATATTCTTCACGCGCTCTGTTTCACAACAGAT
>JAYFPV010000486.1:0-4900 GCA_034927465.1 Lawsonibacter sp. | reverse complement strand
TCGCCATTAACTACGGATATTACCGCTATAAATACCTTGTGATGCTCATGTCGGTGATTATCCTGATTCTCCTGGTCCAGGTATTTCAAAGCGTAGGGACCTTCCTGGCGGCGAAATGCGACAAACGAATCCGGCACTGAGCAAAGATATGCCGAGATAGGAACCCTGCCCCGAAAGGAAAAGAATGAAAGGCCGCCGCTGTGCAAACACAGCGGCGGCCTCAGGCTGTCGAAAAACCTTCAATCCGAAGGGCTCGAAGGGAAAAATAAGTGGAAAAAGAACC
Organism: Lawsonibacter sp.; assembly: GCA_034927465.1. Lineage (GTDB taxonomy): Bacteria > Bacillota > Clostridia > Oscillospirales > Oscillospiraceae > Lawsonibacter. The sequence continues at coordinate 4,617 of JAYFPV010000486.1, read as the reverse complement.
GTCAGGGTTCTCTTTCCTGTCCAATCAATACAGATCTCATAACTTTTTTAGAGAGTTATGAGATCTGCTCAACCTGTTGAACCGCTTTGGCCGTTTGGGTCATGTATCGAGTGTAAAAGGCGGGATGAGTTACTCTGCGAACATCGGGGTAGAGAGATAGCGTTCGCCGGTGTCCGGTAGAAGGATGACGATGTTCTTCCCCTGGTTCTCCGGGCGCTTTGCCAGTTGGGTGGCAGCAAACACAGCGGCTCCGGAAGAAATCCCAACCAGCAGACCTTCCGCTCGGGCAATGGCACGGCCGGTTTCAAATGCGTCTTCATTCTCCACGGGAATGATTTCATCATAGATGCTTGTATTCAGTGTGTCCGGTACAAAACCGGCCCCGATGCCCTGAATTTTATGGGGGCCGGGGGTCCCCTTAGACAAAACAGGAGAGGCTGCTGGTTCCACCGCGACAATTTTCACATTGGGATTTTTTGATTTTAAATATTCGCCCACACCGGAGATGGTTCCGCCGGTGCCGACGCCTGCGACAAAGAAATTGACCTTGCCGTCGGTGTCATTCCAAATCTCAGGACCGGTGGTTTCGCGGTGTACCTTTGGATTGGCGGCGTTGGTGAATTGGCTGGGAATAAAGCTGTTGGGTGTTTCGTCGGCCAGTTCCTGGGCTCTGGCAATGGCACCTTTCATCCCCTTGGCCCCATCGGTCAGTACCAGCTCCGCGCCATAGGCCCGCATCAGATTGCGACGCTCGACACTCATGGTTTCCGGCATGGTAATGATGATCCGATATCCTCTGGCCGCCGCAACCGCGGCCAGGCCGATGCCGGTATTGCCACTGGTGGGCTCGATGATGACAGAGCCGGGTTTTAAAATGCCCGTCTCTTCCGCGTCGTCGATCATGGCCTTTGTGATTCTGTCCTTGACACTGCCGGCGGGATTGAAATATTCCAGCTTGGCAAGCAAGGTGGCGCCAAGTTCGTGATTCTTCGCGTAATGGTTCAGTTTCAGCAGCGGGGTGCCTCCAATCAGGTCAGTAATTTGTTCATATACAGTCATAATAACGACTCCTTTACCCTCTGTAGAATATGTGCCCGTGGTTTCCAGATCGGCAAATGCAACGCCTCAACATCGAGACCGGATGGGATCAGACATAATGAACACCTCACCCTAAAATAACTACTAAACCTATATAAAAAGTAAGTTTATTATACGACAACAGAATTCAGATGTCAATAGAGTTTTTTAAAAGAATTGAACCGGCGTCGCAAGGTTGGAATGAGATTCCATGCGTCTTGACAAGAAAAGCAGCATGCACTACAATGAAAACCTACATTTGTTATATGAATATAGAATAAAAATGATTTTAATACAGAATGATAAAACAAATCATTTGGTAAATGAGGAATTGGTATGGACTGTGGGCAATTCAACTGCGGAAAGATGCACTGTGGGGCTTGCTGCGGCGGCGCATGCCACAAAAACGACCTGATTTTGACGCCAACGGAGCTGGATCTGCTGCACCGATTGGCTACTTTGGCCTTTTTGCCGGTGGCCTGCCGCGAGGGGGAGGACGTTCCGTATTGTCTGGAGGGCAGCGTGGAGCCGGCAGCGATCACAGGGCTGCATCAGAAGGGGCTGATCTGTGTGGATTATGATATTCCGCTGCTGAATTTTGATTATATAGGGTACGAGGGATATCCGGTCCATGGAAGCATGGCCCTGACGGCGTCGGGGCAGACGGCGGTGGAGTGCATGGACATTCAGGGAATTGATCCGTAACGCGGAGAACCGCAGAGAAGCACCCGTTCAGAGGAAGAACGGATTCAGAAAACTGGAAGAAAAGAACAGCCCCGCAGGTCAAACCTGCGGGGCTGTTCCTATTCGAATGGATTAAAAATACTTCTTCACACCATCGGGGGCCAGAGAAGCGTCATCGCTAATGGTGATGGTAAACTTGATGTTGTGCTGCTCACCGAATTTGTTCAGCCAGTCCAAGAACGTTTCTGTATCCACAGTGCAATCGCCGCCCACAATTTTGGTTAGGCTATCAATGAAAATATGTGTAATGTCATAGTTTCCAGCGTACAGGCCGCTGATAAACCCCTTCAAAGCGGTGTAGTTGGCGATATCGTATTGGCTGGCCTCTACCAGGCGGATCTGATAATGGATATCGAAGGTCAGCTTATTGCCCTTTTCAATACAGATCACGTTGCCGTGCTCGGTCTGAACGGCGCTGTTAATCATATCAATCATCTGCTTGGTCTTACCGGAGCCTTTCTTGCCCATGATGACTCGAATCATGTGTATCACTCCTTAACGATTTAACGTAGGGAAAGGGTTCCCCTTGCTTGTATAACACTTTACCATATTGGAGGGGCTTTTTCAACAGGATTATTGTGAATTTTTTGTGGTGGCTGCGGCACAGGAGCAGGGTGTTGGCGCGTGGCCACTGCTGCTGCGCGCAGCGCAGTTAAAGGCGTGCTTCCAAGGTTGCCTTCATGGCTTCATATCCGGGTTTGCCAAGCAGGGCAAACATATTTTTCTTATAAGCTTCGACACCAGGCTGGTTGAAGGGATTGACCTCCAGCAGATAACCGGACAGACCGCAGACATATTCAAAGAAGTAGATCAGCCAGCCCACGCTCGCTTCCCCGATGGGGGGCAGCTCCAGCAGGATGTTAGGAACGCCGCCGTCTACATGGGCCAAGATCACCCCGCGCATGGCTTTTTCCGCCACAAAGGACAGCGGGTTTCCGGACAAAAAGTTCAGCCCGTCCACGTCTGAGGGATCGTCCGGAATGATACAGTCTCCCGTTGGAGCAAAATGAACCACCGTTTCAAACATCAGCCGCTCGCCTTCCTGGATATACTGGCCCATGGACTGCAAATCGGCTGTAAACTCCACGCTGGCGGGGAAGAGACCTTTCCCCTCTTTCCCTTCGCTTTCGCCGTAAAGCTGTTTCCACCACTCGGCGAAAAAGCGGAACGACGGCTCGTAGCAGGCCAGCAGTTCCACCTTCTTGCCGCTTTTATACAGGGCATGACGGGCGGCGGCGTACTGCCATGCGGGATTGTCCAGGCCGGAAACGGCAAGAGCGTCCATAGCCTGACGAGCCCCGGCCATCAGGGTGTCGATGTCAATTCCGACGGCGGCAATGGGCAGTAATCCCACAGCGGTGAGCACGGAGTACCGGCCGCCAATGTCGTCGGGAACCACAAATTCCTCGTAGCCTTCGGTGTCGGCCAGACCCTTCAACGCGCCAAAAGACTTGTCAGTGGTAGCGTAGATGCGCTCCCGGGCGCCTTCCTTGCCGTATTTCTCTTCCAAGATTCCTTTGAAGATGCGGAAAGCCACGGCGGGCTCGGTGGTTGTGCCAGACTTGGAAATAACATTGACCGAGAAGTCCCGGGCCCCAATCAGGTTAATCAATTCCATAAGAGCGTCCGAGGACAAGCTATTTCCGGCAAAGTAGATATCGGGCGTGGCTTTTTGCTTCAAATTGTAGTTGGGGGAGGCCAGCAGTTCAATGACGGCACGGGCACCCAAATAAGAGCCGCCAATGCCGATGACCACCAAAACCTGCGACTGCTGCTGAATTTTTTTGGCCGCCGCCTTGATCCGGGCAAACTCTTCTTGGTTATAGTCGCGGGGCAGAGTGACCCAGCCGGTGAAGTCCCCGCCTGGACCATTATGATTGGTCAACATGACAGCGGCGCGCTTCAGACCTACCAGGCGGCTGGAACAATAATCCTGGGGCAGAAACGTAGACAATTTGGAAGAATCAATTTTTAACATGGTGCACTCCTCCTGTGAAAAAATGGAGATTACTGTATGAATTATACCATAGTTCTTCCCAGTTTTCATTTGGTATTATGACAAATAGCGCGGGAAAGAAAAAGAAATTCTGGTCAAGGAGACCTAAAAATAGGGGAAAAGGTATTGACAAATAGAGAAGGAACTAATATAATAATTTTTGCTGTTCGGACGATTAGCTCAGCTGGTAGAGCATCCGCTTGACGTGCGGGAGGTCACAGGTTCAAGTCCTGTATCGTCCACCATATAAGGGCAAAAAGAAGACCAATATGATGATTTATTGGTTTTCTTCTCACCTTTTTACGATGTTTAAAAGAACGTCAGAATCTGCCGTCTCCGGTCAAGGAGCAACATAGATCATTGCGGGTTATTAACCATACGTTAATTCCACCATCCCGCACTGTCTCCCCATGTCAGGCATGATTCAATTGGGGACGCCTGCGACGTAAGTATCATTATGATTTCCGGCACACTGGTTTCGATGACGAATCTACTTCCCTGGCTCTCTTCCTTTGCGTCGTCCTTTGTGGCAAGAATTCATAGCATTTATATTTATGTAAGCAGGAAGGTCATGGCTCAGTTCTGTGTGCGAAAATTGTTGCAACAGATTTGACTGTGATTCCATCCGTTATACTGGTGTTTGTTGGACCAGAAAGACAGAATGTTTTTCAAGGTTCTTAATCGGGTTATGCCGGAAACATCTCCGCTGTTGTGAGCAGCGGAGATGTTTTATTTTTGCGTAACCACTGTCTCTATAATACCACAATAAACTGAAAGAAATTTGTTCCAGAAATATTAGT
>JAYFPV010000316.1:0-12794 GCA_034927465.1 Lawsonibacter sp. | reverse complement strand
GGCTTTCAGTCAGAAAGCCGCCCACCACTCACTTTGTCTGCAGCAACGATAATTCTCAATCCACAAAAAGCGGTCCCGCCCAAATCCGGGCGGGACCGCTTAGTTAGTCAAAAAAGTTTTGTGGAATTCACCGCTTTTGGACGTTCCTCATCCCTGGCTGTTTGCGGCACCGGCAGACCCGGAAGCGGCCGCTGATCCGGATGTGGCCGCGCTGCTGTCGGCGTTCTTGGCAGCCATGACGGCCTGAACCTCGTTATAGGCGCCCAACTGGAGCGACTGGGCCTTATCCCAAAAGTCGGAGGGGTCGATCTTCAGATAGGCATCGTTGGTCTGAACGCCGTACTCCTTCAGCCACTGGTTGCTCTTCTCCTCCATTTTTCCCGCCACCAGCGAACTGCGGAACTGCACCAGATCCAGCGGAAGCCGCAGAATAATGTGGTACCCATACTCGCTTTCCACCACGTCGCTGATTTCCCCGTCCTTCAGGGCCAGAGCAGCTTCTTCAAATGCGGCAACCATCTGGCCCTTGGTCGTGGTGTAACCGTCCGGGTTATCCGTTAGGCCAGGGTCCTCGCTGTTTTCGTTCATCAACTGATCAAACAGAGTAACGGGATCGTCGGACGCCCGAAGCTGGGCCAGGAGCGCATCGGCCTTGGCCTTCTTTTCCGCAATCGTTGCGTCGTCCAGAGAAGCGTAGCCGGTGGTTCCATCCGCGTTTGTTACCTGCTGGCTCATATCCTTGGTCAGCAGCAAAATATGCTTGGCACGGTAATAGCCCTGGTCATCCTGAGCATAGGCCAGCACCTCGGCGTCGGTGGGATAGCCTTCGCTGCCCTCGCCGAAGTATTTGGTCTGCAGCAGGCCGTTTACTTCGCCGGCCTGATACATGGCCTGATACAGCTTAGGGGTCATCATCTGGGTCCAGAAATAGTGTTCCGCCAGTTCCGTGCTGCCCAGCTGATCCTCAATGTTCTTCTGGTCCGCGTTCAGGCCGTCCACCGTTTCCTGGGAAACGGACAGTCCCTCTTTGCTCCCAAGCTCCGGAAGCAAACGGTAATAAGCGGCCAGCTGGAAGGCTGTATACAGCATAGACTGCTCGGTCGTCACACCATTGGCGTCCGAGTCCCAGGGGATCTCGGTAATGCCGTACGAACTATATTGCTGAAGGGTGTAGCTAATGTTGTAATTCAGCCAGTAAAGCAGGTTGTCGGCGGTAATTTCGTAATCGCCAATGGTGCCCACTACCGTGTCGCCGGCTATCCCGGCAGTCGCCAAATAGGGATCGGTCACGCCGGTCAGGTCCATGGGCTCCACATCGGTGGCGGCGGAGCTGGAGTCGGAGGAGGTCGCACTACCTGAACTTGAAGCATCGGAGGAGGAACTGCTTCCCTTTGAGCAGCCGGACAGAAGAGACGCCCCCAACGCCAGAGTCAGAGCCACGCTCAGCAGTCGTTTTGTCATAATCATGGATATAAAGTTCCTTTCCAGAGTGAAAAAATCGGTCCACACGCCTCTGTGTCCCGCCGCGCTTTGCGCTGAGATTATTGGTATTATAACACAAACCTCCGGCCAGAACAAGTATGGGTTCTCATCCGACCGTGGGGCCAGTTTTATATTCTCTCGGGCTGCTCCAGTCCAGCTGTGTAATCCTCCACTAAGGTCCGGGCCACCCGCAGTGCATCTTCCCCCTTCTTCAGCCGCAGGGACAAGTAGGGCTTTTCTCCGGCAGAAAAGAGCAGTCTGCCCTTATACTTCTCCCCACCGCACAGCTGGGATACTTGACGCAGGTCGAATTTTGGAACAGTAAACAGCAGGCAGCCGTTCTTCTGATCGATGTCGGTAATCTCTGCCCCAGCCGCGGCGGCTCGGAGCAAGGCGACCAGGATCAAATTGTTCACCGGCCTTGGGGGCTCGCCGTACCGGTCAATCAGCTCATCCACCAGATCATCGGCATCCCCATCGCCTCGCACCGCGGCGATGCGGCGGTACAGGTCCAGCCGCTGCTCCGGCGAGGGGACATATTGGTCCGGAATGGAGGCGGCAACCGCCAGATTCGCCGCACACTCGGTCCTGGTTGGGATGGGCTGGCCCTGCTCGGTCAGCACCGCCTCCTCCAGCAACTTCAAATACATGTCATAGCCTACGCTGAGCAGGAACCCGGACTGTTCGGGACCCAAAACATTGCCCGCTCCCCGGATTTCCAGGTCCCGCATGGCGATTTTGAATCCGGACCCAAACTCGGCAAACTCCCGGATTGCTCCCAGCCGCTTGGCGGCCGTCTCAGACAGAACCTTACCCTTCCGATAGGTCAGATAGGCGAAGGCCCGCCGATTCGAGCGTCCCACCCGTCCCCGGATCTGATGGAGCTGTGCCAATCCAAGCTTGTCTGCCTCCTCAATGATCAGAGTATTGACGTTTGGGAGATCAATGCCCGTTTCAATAATGGTGGTGCATACCAGAATGTTGATCTCTCCGTCGGTCATCCGGCTCATCACATCGTCAATAGCTTCCTGGGACATCTTGCCATGGGCCACTCCCACCGAGGCATCTTCCCCGAGCATCTGCTGAATGCGGGCCGCAGTGCGGTCAATGGTCTCCACTCGATTGTGGAGGTAATACACCTGGCCGCCCCGCTCCAGCTCCCGGCGCATGGCGTCTGCCATTACGCTCCAGTCGTGCTCCAGCACATAGGTCTGAACCGGCTGGCGGTCGGCTGGCGGCTCCTCCAGGGTGGACATGTCCCGGATGCCGGACAGGGCCATGTTCAGCGTGCGGGGAATGGGGGTAGCGGACAGAGTGAGCGCATCCACCTGCTTGAACGTTTCCTTCAGCTTCTCCTTGTGCTGCACGCCGAAACGCTGCTCCTCGTCCACCACCAGAAGGCCCAGATCCTTGAAGTGCACATCCTTATTAAACAGCCGGTGGGTGCCAATGAGAATATCCACCTCTCCGGTCTCGACCCTGCGCAGCGTCTCCTTCATCTGGACAGACGTACGGAATCGGGACATCACATCAATACTCACCGGATACTTAGCAAAGCGACGCATGGCATTGAGGTAGTGCTGGCGAGCCAAAACGGTGGTAGGCACCAGCATGGCCGCCTGCTTGCCGTCCAGAACGCACTTCATCATCGCCCGGAAAGCCACCTCCGTCTTGCCATAGCCCACGTCCCCGCACAGCAGCCGGTCCATGGGGGTCGGCCGCTCCATGTCCCGCTTGATCTCCTCAATGCACCGCAGCTGATCATCGGTTTCGGTATACTCAAACTGCTCTTCAAACTCCCGCTGCCAGGGGGAATCCGGAGAAAAGACATATCCTGCCTGGCGCTGGCGCTGGGCATAGAGTTGAATCAGTCCCTTGGCCAGATCCTGAACCGCCCGTTTGGCGCGGGTCTTGGCCTTCTCCCATTCGGTGCCCCCCAGTCGGTTGAGCTTCTTGGTTTCGGCGGCGTCTTCGCCCCCGCCGATATACTTGGATACCAGATCCAGCTGTGTGGCCGGAACATAGAGCACGTCGGTCCCGGCATAGGCTATCTTTACATAGTCTTTTTCAATGCCGTCCACGGGCATCTTCACCATACCCACATACCGGCCCACGCCGTGGTGCTCATGCACCACAAGATCCCCGGGTGAAAGGTCGGCGTAAGATTTCAGCTTCTGCCGGTTGGTGGCGTCCTGCCTGGCCCGGGGCCTCCTGCCTGCCGTTCGATCTCCTTCGGTGATCACTGCCAATTGAATGCCGGGGTATTCGATACCACCCGACAGGCCGCCCATAGTGATCACCGTCTGGCCCGACCTGGGCAGCTCCTTCATCTGGAACTCAACCGCAGATTTTACCTTCTGTTCCCGCAAAAGCGCCTGTAAATCTAAGGCCCGCTGCTCCCCGGACACCAACACCAGGGAGGAAAAACCGGCGTTCTGGTAATGAGTCAGATCCTGAACCGCCGTCTCCAGACTGGCCCCGAAGGAGGGGAGCTGCTTGGCAATAAGTGAGAGCAGCACCTTGGGCGGAGTCGGATAGCCCGAAGTCGTGAAGGAATCCAGATAGGCCACCGCCCAGTCGTCCAGCCGGGCACACAGTTGAGGAAAGGTGCGGGAGAGTTCGGCACAGGACCCCTCCAGTTCCCCCCGCTCCATCAGGGTCTTGACATCCTCCTCCAACTGCCACTGGTAGGTTTTGGCCCGCTCGGCCACCCGGTTGCACTCCGAAAAGATCACGCAAGTATCTCCCGGAAAATAGTCGGCAGCGGTGGTCATTTTGGGGTAAATGAGCGCCAAATACCGATCCATCGCCGGGAAGGAGCGCCCCTGCGCAACGGCCTCCCGATCCTGCTCCAAGGTCGTGGCCAATTCCTTTAACCCCTCCCGCGTCGCTTTGGCGGCCAGCATCTCCAACTTGGCCGACAGCCCCGTTAGACCGCCCCCAGTCATCTGGGGCAGCGCCTCGGCAGCAGGAAGAAGCAGCGTGGTGTCGATATTCTGGATGCGCCGCTGAGTGACGGGGTCAAAGCCCCCCATGGCGTCTACCTCATCCCCGAAAAACTCTGCCCGAACCGGGTTTTCCATTCCAGGGGCATACACATCTAAGATGCCGCCCCGAAGCGCAAACTGACCCACGCCTTCCACTTGATCGCAGCGGACATATCCGGCTGCCAAGAGGGTGTCCGTCAGTTCGTTCAAATCGCAGGTCTGCCCTACCTTTAATTGCACACAGCACCGCTCCAGCACATCCGGCGGCATGGTCCGCTGCAGCAGTCCTTCCACGGTAGCCACTAAAAAAGGCATCTCTCCGGCATACAGCGTATGCATCAGCGCCAGCCGATTATGCTCCCACTGACGGGAAACCGTAGACGCGTTGTGGAACGTAAACGACCTTGGGCCCAGCACTGGAATTTTCTCTCCCGCAAAGGCGGACAAATCCCGGGCAAGCCGCTCGCCCTCTCCTTCGTCGGCACACACCACGATCACGGGTCGCCCCGTCTGCAGCCCGATTCCGGCCGCCATGTGAGCCCGGTGAACAGCGGCCACTCCGGACAGGGCAACAGGACAGCGGCCCCCTTCCATGGCGGAGAGCAGTTGCTGAAATTCTGGAATTCGATTCAGTGCAGCGGTAAGTAGCTTCATGGGCGAGACCTCACTTACAAAATTTGGAAGCTCCAGGCATGGGAAAAGCCCCTGATCCGTCAGAGGCCGCAGGGTGCGTGAGGACGCACAGGCCGGACACCGTTCCGCTGTCGCAGCTTTCTAGGCCCGGACCGTGGAGTCTGCACTCCTTCTTATCCGTTGAACCGGTTCATTCCCTGATCCAGTCCGTCGTGCAGGATGCACTCAATGGCGTCGGCCGCCTTCTTTACGGCCGCGTCAATGGCTTTCTTGTCCTCTCCCACAAACTTGCCCAGCACCCAGTCGGCCAGATCGTAGTCCGGATGGGGCTTTTCTCCTACGCCCACCCGCAGTCTCGGGAACTGATCGGTTCCCAAATACTGGATGATGCTCTTCAAGCCGTTGTGTCCACCGGCGGAACCCCCTTTTCGGATGCGCAGCCGGCCCACGGCCAATGCTGTATCATCCGACACCACCAGAATGTGGTCGGGACTGACTTTATAAAAGTCCACTGCCTGGCGCACCGCCTCACCGGACAGGTTCATATAGGTAATGGGCTTCATCACCAATACCTTCTCTCCTGAAATGGTCAGCAGGTTAGTCAGCGCCTTGAACTTCAGCTTCTGGATGGGGGCGCGCTGGCGCTCGGCCACTTCGTCGGCCACCTGAAAGCCCACATTGTGTCTGGTATTTTCATATTTATCCCCGGGATTGCCCAAACAGACCAGCAGCCAGCCAGCCCCACCGGAATTATTTTTGAAAAACATGCCAGCTTTCCTCATTTCAAACAGGTTGAAGGACAATCCAAACGGGGACGGGTAACGATTACCCGCCCCTTGTTTGGGCTGCACCCAAAAAATGAATTTCGCTCGCCTACGTTCCATCCGCGCCATGGAACGTGAGGGAAACCCCTTTTGGAATGGAAACAGACTTCTTCCGATTCTCCGCCCTGCCCCTTACAAAAACAGGGGAGAAACAGAGGTCTCCATATAGATGTGGCTGATCGCTTCGGCAAACATATGCGCCACGGAAATGTACTTGATTTTCTCGCACTTCAGCCAGGGCTTAGGCGGAACGGTGTTCAGGAACACCACTTCTTCCAGCACACTGTCAGTAATGCGCTGAACGGCTGGACCGGACAGCACGCCATGGGTGGCACAGGCGGTAATGTCACGGGCATGGCCGATCTCTACCAAGGCTTTAGCGGCGTGGCACAGCGACCCACCGGTGTCCACCATATCGTCCAACAGGATGACGTGCTTATCCCGCACGTCACCGATAATGTTCATCACCTCGGAGGAGTTGGCCTTCTGGCGGCGTTTATCCACAATGGCCAACGGCATGCTCAGCTTCTGGGCAAATGCACGGGCGCGGGCCACGCTCCCCACATCGGGAGACACCACCACTGTGTCATCGTGACAGTCTTTATACTTCTGGGTAAAGTGCTCCACAAAGATGGGAGAACCCAGTAGGTTGTCCACGGGAATGTCGAAAAAGCCCTGAATCTGATTGGCGTGAAGATCCATGGTCAGTACCCGGTCAGCGCCGGCTTTGGTAATCAGATTTGCCACCAGCTTGGCAGAAATGGGGTCGCGTGGTTTGGTTTTCCGGTCCTGACGGGCATAGCCAAAATAAGGGACCACAGCAGTGATCCGTCCGGCAGAGGCCCGCTTCAACGCATCCATCATGATGAGCAGTTCCATCAGCGCGTCGTTAACCGTGCCGGGTTTGCCTTCCTTCTCAAAGGAGCAGGTAGACTGGACCACAAATACGTCGGACCCCCGAACGGTCTCATAGATGGAGGCGAAATTTTCCCCGTCGGAGAACGCCCCTATCTCTGAATTGCCCAGGGGAATCCCCAGTTCCTTGCAGATGTCCTTTGCCAGTTGGGGATTGGAATTGCCAGTGAATACCTTAATGTCCTTCCCGTGTGCGATCATGTTGCATCCTCCCTGTGTGGAGCGCGGACGGCCCTGTCCCCTCCGGCCGCCTCCCGTTTTCCTAATTTTTGAGGCAAACCTCAGTTCTTCTTTTTCCGATTAGCAGCGGCCCAGCCCTCTTTGACTTGCTGGCGGGATCGGCCAATGGCCATGGCATCGGCGGGCACGTCTTCCGTCACGGTGGTGGCAGCGGCGATATACGCCCCATTTCCAACCGTCACTGGGGGCACAAAATTGGTGTTACAGCCCACAAATACATGATCTCCGATGGTGGTCCGAAACTTTTGAAACCCGTCGTAATTGCAGGTCACCGTGCCGCAGCCAAAATTGCAGTGGCTGCCCACGTCACTGTCTCCCACATAGGTCAGATGGGCCATTTTGGTGCCCTCTCCCAGGGTACAGTTCTTCAGCTGGACAAAGGCCCCGATCTTGGACCCTTCCCCCACCACGCAGTGGGGCCGGATATGGGTGTAGGGGCCAATCTGACAGTCTTTGCCGATCTGGCTGTCCTCACACTGAGAGGCGTTGATGGTGGTCCCATCCCCTATCGTGCAGTCGGTGAGCATCGCATTGGGCCCAATTTGACAGTTGGCCCCAATTGCAGTTCTGCCCCGCAAAATCGTCCCTGGCAGAAGCAGGGTCCCTGCCCCAACCGTCACGGCATCTTCCACGTAGACAGAAAGCGGGTCCAACATCTCCACGCCCGTCTCCAGCAACTGTCTGCGCTTCACCGCCAAAGCGGCGGATTGATCCTTCATAAGACTATGTCCTCCTAAATATTGGGATGGCAATCACCATAATAAGTCCTATTGTAGACATTATAGCATATTACCAGGGCTTTTCAGTAGTGACAAGGAAAAAATTTTAGAATGGGCCAGAAAACACAACTTTTGTACAATGTGAATCAACTCATAAAAAAACTCCCCTCCACCAACCCGGAGGGGAGTTCATATGTCCGCCGTCAGGAGACGGCCGCTAGCAAAGGCCCCACTTCAAGCCGTTCCCGCAGACGGCCAGGGTGATAAATCCGAGCCACCTCCAGGCCAGCACACAGTGTGTCGACCAGGTCCACCAGAAAAGCTTCCCGAGACCTGGGCAGCGCGCCGCCCAGAGGCCACATATGGGACAGGATAATATTCCGTTCCTTCGCAGACAGTTCAGTAAGCTCCTCCGCATTCCGGGCGGCGGCCCTGGGGTGATCGAAACACTGCCAGCCCGGGTGGGCGGATTTATCCTTGGAATCATATAGATATAAATCGTGGAGCAGTCCGCCGCGAGCGGCGGCCCGCTCGTCCAGACCAAGCATCCGGGCGAAACGGAAGGACAGGTAAGCCACAAACAGGGAATGATCCAGCGTGCTGATGGGTCCGTGGTGCTTCCAGCGGCCCATCATCCGCACCTGCTCCGAATCCAGCAGTTCCTCCGTCGTTTGAACAAATTCACGCATATAACGATTCATCGTAAAATCAGTCCTTTCTGAACATGGTTTTTCCTTATCATACTCCATCCGGCCCCAAACTGTCAGCCGGTAAATCGCGCCAGTTTTATCGGACTTGCCCAGCCCCACAAATCACAAATTTATAGGTACACAACTCGGCCAGCCCAAGCGGGCCACGGGCGTGGAGCTTTTGGGTGGAAATTCCCATTTCGCAGCCCAATCCGAATTCCCCGCCGTCGGTAAACCGGGTGGAGGCGTTCCAATACACGGCGGCGGAATCCACTCCGGCAAGGAAGGTCCGGGCCGTCTCCTCATCGGCGGTGACGATACAGTCGCTGTGACCGGTGGAGTGGGTGGCGATGTGCCGCATCGCTGCCTGCACATCACTCACTACATGGACCGCCATGGTATAGCCCAAAAATTCGGTGTCAAAGTCCTGCTCCCCTGCGGGGGTTCCATCAATGAGGGCAGCGGCCTCCTCGTCCAGCCGCAGTTCCACCGGGATCTGACCGGCCGCTGTTCGGTCTTCCACCATCCGCTGCTGGAAGCGGGGCAAAAATTTCGTTGCAGCAGCCCGGTGGACCAGGCACACTTCGGCGGCGTTGCAGACACTGGGCCGGCTGCATTTGGCATTTTCCAAAATATTCAGCGCCATATCCGGATCGGCGTATTGATCCACATAGATGTGGCAGATGCCGGTGCCCGTCTCCAGCACGGGGATGGTGGCGTTGTCCACGCAGGCCCGGATCAGTCCCGCTCCCCCCCGGGGGATCAGCAGATCCACCAGCCCCCGCGCCCGCATCAGTTCGTTGGCACTCTGGTGCGTGGTATCTTCCACCAACTGCAGCGCCTGACCGGGCAGTCCGGCACTCGCCATTCCCTCCCGCAGCGCGGCCACAATGGCAGAGGCGGAGCGGTGGGCCTCCTTTCCGCAGCGCAGCACACAGGCGGAACCCGCCTTCAGGGCAAGTGCGGCGGCATCGGAGGTGACATTTGGGCGGCTTTCGTAGATGATGGCGATTACGCCCATGGGAACGGCGGTCTTTTCAATCACAAGCCCGTTTGGCCGCTCCACCCGGCTGAGCACCGCCCCCACCGGATCGGCAAGCGCGGCCACTTCCCGGATGCCCTGGGCCATACCGGCAATGCGCGTTTCGCTCAATGCAAGCCGGTCCAGCATCACATCTGAAATTTTTCCCTTGGCATCCGCCAGATCCAATCCGTTGGCAGCCAAAATCGCCGGGCATCTGGCCTCCAGCACATCCGCCATGGCCAGCAGGGCCTTATTTTTTGTCTCCGAACCGGCCAGAGCCATCGCGGCCTTGGCTCCCTGTGCCTTGCACAGCAGTTGCATCGTGGTCATGGTTTTGCCTCCTTTTATCCCTGCCGTCCGTTTTCCTGACGTTCCATGTTCTCCACCACAATGTCGTAGATCTCTCCCAATCCGGCGCAGTACTCCAACACCTGCCACGGTTCACTTGTGTGAAAATGGAGCTTCATGGCTTCCTCGTCTCCCACCACCAGCAGGCAGTCCCCGCGGAAGCTGGCCTTGATAAAGGCATCCACGGTGTCTTCCCCCACGGCACAGCCTTCGATCAGCAGCTGCGTATCAAATTTATATTCCAGCACGTTAAATTCCTCTTAAATATTACACTTTGTAATTTTTCAGGGCCGAATCAGCACGATCGGCCATCTCCTGCGCTCCGCGTCTAATAAACTCAGTTCTGACGTTTCTTTCCCAAAAATCTGGTTCCGATGGCCTTGCCCTCTATAATTTCGTAGAGCAGTTCCGGTTTTTCCCCGTTGGTGATAATCATGTCGCTGCCCTGTGCCGTGACCATTTTGGCCGCCCGCAGCTTGGTGGCCATGCCCCCGACGGCCAGCTCGCTGCCCTTGTCCCCAGCCAGCGCCTCGATACCCGGGGTCACTTCCTCCACCACTGAAATTAGCTTTGCCTCCGGATCCCGCCGAGGGTCCGCAGTGTAAAGCCCATCAATATCGCTGAGCAAAACCAGCAGGTCGGCCCGAAGAGAGCAGGCCACAATCGCCCCCAGCGTATCATTGTCCCCCACCTTGATTTCCGCCACGGCGATAGTATCATTTTCGTTGATGACCGGCAGAGCCCCCAGCGCAAGCAAGCGAAACATGGTGTTTTCAAAGTTCTGCCGCCGGTCGGCGTGGTCAATATCCTCGCTGGTCAGCAGGATCTGGGCCACCGTGTGGTTATACTGGGTAAACAGGCGGTCATAGGTGTACATCAGCTCGCACTGGCCAACTGCGGCCGCCGCCTGTTTGGTTGGGATATCGGCCGGCCTGCCGGGCAGGTTCAGCTTGCCCACCCCCATGCCGATGGCGCCCGAAGACACCAAAATCATCTCATGCCCCGCGTTTTTCAGGTCGGAAAGGACCTTGACCAGTTCTTCCACGCGGCGGATATTCAGTCGACCGGTAGCGTGGGCCAGGGTGGATGTTCCTACTTTGACCACAATTCGCATCGTCTTGCTCCCTTTCCTATGTCCACGATTTGGTCAGGTTTTCTTTCCCAAGGACAGCGTCTTTTCATACGCGGCAATCACGGCTTCCATGGAGGCAGAGCGGAATCCCTGCTCCTCCAATGCCCGCACCCCCTGGATGGTAGTGCCCCCCGGAGAGCACACTGCGTCCTTCATGGCGCCGGGGTTCTGGCGCCGGGCCAGATACAGCGCCCCCGTCCCCACCAGCGTTTGAGCAGCGCAGGTCAGCGCCTTATCTCTAGGCAACCCACAGGCCACCGCCCCGTCGGTTAACGCCTCCATAAATAAAGCTGCGAAGGCCACGCCACATCCGGACACACAGTTTGCAATGGCCATGAGCTGCTCTTCCATTTCATCCAACAGGCCCGAGGGTGCCATCAGCGCCAAAAAGTCGTCCTTTTCCGTCGGCGAGATCCCCCGAACGCAATATTGGGCAATCCCTTGCCCAACCGCCGCCGGGGTATTCGGCAAAATTCGAATCATCGGGTATTCCTTCCCCAGCATCGCCGTAAGCGTGTCTATGGTTAGGCCCGTGGCCATGCTGCAAATTAACACACGATCTTCCCGCGCCGCCAAAATAGGTTTCAGTCCCTCCAGCACACCGGCCATCATCTGTGGCTTTACTCCTAAAATAATCAGCCCGCACAGCTTGGCAATCTCCTCATTGGTGGAAACCCGGGCATGGGAGAGCGATTGGCACAGGACCTCAGCCTTGGCTTTGGTGCGGTTGGATAGAAATAGAGTGGTTTCCTTGGCAGCCCCCTGGTCGGCCGCCAGTGCCAGCGCGGAGCCCATGCTGCCCGTTCCGATAAAACCAATATTCCGAAACATCCGGATTCCTCCTGAAGAAACGGCCCGCAGGCCGAATTTTAATTTTCTCTATTGTACCACAGCCGTCAAGAGTTGCAAGAAGAGGTTTCGTTAAGCTTTTGTAAACAAACTTCAAATTCTAAACAAATCTTAAACAGTTCTTAATTGTGTTCCAACGCGTGATTGAATATACTATTGTGTACTAAGACACTTCACACAGTTTCCGGCGGCACACCACCGGAGAAAGGAGGCGGCAGTCATGCTGAATTTGGACTATCGGGACGCCCGCCCCATTTACGAGCAGGTCAAGGACGGTCTGCGCCGGCTTATGGTATCCGGGGCCATCCGAGAGGGGGAAAAGCTCCCTTCTGTGCGCTCCATGGCCAGCAGGCTGGCCATCAACCCGAATACGATACAGCGGGCCTACGAAGCACTGCAGTCAGAGGGCTATGTCTACCTGGTGCCGGGCAAGGGTTCTTTTGCCGCTCCCCACACGGGGGTGGACGAGGGACGGCGAAATTCCCTGTTCCAAATCTTTGATCAGACAGCGGCCGAACTGCTGTTTTTAGGCATTCCCAGCGAGGAGCTGTTGGTCCGTATCCGGGGCGCAGGAAGGGGAGATTCGCAATGATTAAAGTGAACCACGTCGTCAAGACCTTTGAAGGCTTTCGGGCATTGGACGGTCTGACGATGACGGTGGAGAACGGCTCGATCTACGGGCTGGTCGGTCCAAACGGGGCCGGAAAATCCACCATTCTGCGCCACATCATGGGCATCTACCGGCCCGATTCCGGGTCTGTGACGGTGGATGGGCAGCCGGTCTACGAAAACCCCGCGGTCAAGGCCAAGATTTCTGCCATTCCGGATGACCTGTACTACTTTGTTTCCGCCTCCACCCGGGACATGATGAAATTTTACCGGGGCCTTTACCCCAACTTTGACGACAAGCGGTATGAGGCATTAAAAGATGCCTTTCCCGAGGTGGACGAAA
>JAYFPV010000238.1:0-10384 GCA_034927465.1 Lawsonibacter sp. | reverse complement strand
TCCCGTTGGGCTTTTTCGGGGGGATCGGCGGGGCCTCGAAACAGGGAATTCTGGTCAAGGGAGGCAACTATCTGGAAGCGCTTGCCCAGGCGGGCATCGTGGTATTTGACAAGACGGGGACTCTGACCAAGGGAACCTTTGCCGTGGATCAGGTTCACCCGGTGGGGATGACCGGGGAGGAGTTGCTAACTTTGGCTGCGCTGGCCGAACAGTGGAGCGACCATCCCATTTCAAAGTCCATCCGGACTGCAGCTCCCGCGCAGTTGGATCTGTCCCGGGCGGTCGGAGCCGAAGAGATTGCCGGGCGCGGGATTAAGGCCACAGTAGACGGCAAAACCGTTTGGGCAGGCAATGCCAGACTGATGGAGCTGGCTGGTGTTTTCTGTGACGAGAGCTGTGGCCATGTGGGTACCATTATCCATGTGGCGGTGGATGGAGCGTATGCCGGACATATCGTGGTGGCGGACCAGGTGAAAGATACTGCCGTCCGGGCGTTGAACGAGCTGAAGACGGCTGGAGTGCGGCGGATCGTCATGCTCACCGGAGATGCTCCGGTGGTGGGGGAAGCAGTCGGCAGGGAACTTGGTCTGGACGAAGTACACGCCGGACTGCTTCCCGGAGACAAGGTGGATCGCGTGGAACAGCTGTTGGCTGAGAAAAAAGCTGGTGAGCAGCTGATCTTTGTAGGTGATGGCATCAACGATGCCCCGGTGCTGTCTCGAGCGGATATCGGGGTGGCTATGGGGGCGATGGGCTCGGATGCCGCCATCGAAGCTGCCGATGTGGTTTTGATGGATGACGATCTGACCAAGCTGCCCGCAGCGGTACGCATTGCCCGCAAGACTCTTCGCATCGTCCGGCAGAACATTGTCCTTGCCCTTGGAATTAAATTCCTGGTATTGGCGTTGTCTGCGGTAGGGTTGGCCAACATGTGGATGGCTGTTTTTGCAGACGTGGGGGTATCTGTCATTGCAATCCTGAACGCCAGTCGGATGCTGAAACGAAACTAGGATATCGTTTCAAAATAGATAAACCAGGGGCTGCCGCATTTGCGGCAGCCCCTGGTTTATCTATTTTTGATTTGCCCAAAGAAGCTCTAACAGGCAGCCCCATGTATAATCCAGATCTTCAAAAGAGATGGTTGGAGAGAGGTGAAATACCGCGCGGTCCCCATCCAAAATAGCGGAAATCGCGTGTTGGGTATTCAGTTGGTTCAGCACCGATTCTGGATCATGGCCAGGGAAACGGACAGCCACAAAGCCGCGCGCCGGATCGGCCTCCAGCACCTCCGGTCCGTCCGGGCCAAAGTCGTTTAGCCTTGCCGCCAGGTGCCGCACCAGCCGGGCCGTCCGGGAGGCCTGTTCTTCCACGGGGAGAGGCAATGTAAAATTTACCGTTCTCATAATTTGGTCTCCATCGGAATGCTCACGACAAAATGCTTGCTGTCAAGCTGGCGCAGAAGGGAAGGCAGAATCCGGGCGGTGTTGGCGTCCCCATCCAGAGTCAAGTAAGTACTTCTGGTCCGTCCCTCAAGCTGTCGGACCGTGTTGTAGGCAAAGGTGTTGGGACCTACCGTGGCGGAGGGGGACAGAGACATGGTTTCGCGCCAAAGTACCCAGCCCTCTTTCTCAAGAGCGGAGCGCTGATCCGGAGGAACAATGGCCACAGAAGTACGGGTGAAAGCGATTTGCTCCAACAGGCGATTCCCCTGAGCCAGCAACGTCTGGGTCTGAGTTAGATTATCTCCCTCGGCCAAAAGACCGATGCTGTGGCCGGTACCCAGAATTCGTCGAACCAGGTCGCTCTCTTCCTCCAGCATCTGGGGAGAAAACAGAAATAGAGCGTATGCTCCGCTGTTGTCCAGGGTATCCAGAAGATCGGCAATCCCATCTTCTCCCTGACAGCGAAAGGCCAGGTAGGTGCGCACATCGGCAGAAGTGCTGTCATCGTCGGGAGTGGAAGGCGTAGAGGGCGTGGTTGGGGTTGTTGGGGCAGTTGGCGTGGCTGGATTCAGGCTTTGTGTGTACTCTTTGAGGCGGCGGTTGATCAGATCTCCTGCCGCGTCAATAAATTTTGCGTCGGACAGAACCACAGCATCATTTTTGATCCGGACCAGATAGCCCTGGCTGGTGGTGGTGTATGAATGGGACAAACCAAAAAAATCGCAGACTAAATTCAGAGGGAGGAAGGGACGACCGTTTCGAAGAATGGCACGAACCGAGTAGGTTTCGCCGGTCATTTCATTTCGAGTGGAATTATTATTCAGATCGAAAACCAGCATCTGCCGCAGATTAAAAACAGAGACGCTATTGCTGTTTTTGCTGTAGTTGCTGTAAATGCCCAGACTGACGCCCGAGTAGTTACTGTCAAAAACAGTATAGGGAACGTAGAGAAGACCGCCGGACCAGACGGGCATGGTTTCTGACGTCAGGGGAAGCAGATTGTCGTTGATAGAGGTGAAGTATATGTCGGTGGCCGAGACTGGAACGGGGAGGAGCAGAACCACGCACAGAATGAGGGCCAAAAGACGACTGATCATTCCCTTTTGCTTCATAAAACCTATCCACCTCTACTCCGGTTTAGAATCATCGTGATTATATCACGGCACAGCCGAATGGGCAAGCAACCCTTCCGTGCTGATGGAGGCCAAAAAACAAAATATAGTACTTTTTGCAGTGGGTTTGATGTACTGCCTGGTCCACAAATGCTTTCCCATTGGTCTTGCCTCCCGCCGTGTTCCATGTGGTGGCATCGGGGTCGGTTTTTCTTTGGCTCAAACGGAAAATGCATACTCGATTGACTTGAATTGCATAAATTCTATAATCTTTCCCATAATGAAATGAAACACGGCGGGAGGAAAATATTCGCCCGAAACAGACGAGATAAGGCGGCCGGAAGGCCTGTCCCCGCTCTGTTGGTACAATTTTGTTTGACAGCTGTTGAAATATTTATGCACAAGGCTAGTTATCTTCTGGCATTCATAGGAAACGCCTTTACAATTTGGGTGGAGGTGATTTTGTGAATTACAAAGAGTACCAAAACACACGTGACACGGCATGGAGAATCCTGCTGGACTGCAAGCTTGCAAAGCTGCCAATCGACCTGAATCCAGTATGCAGAGCGCTTGGGGCAAAAGCGGTATCGTACCAGGCCCACTGGAAAGAAGGCGAGGTTCCGCCGATTGCCAAGACAACCGACGGGATGACCTTCTACTTCGGAGACCAGCCGATGATCCTGTTTGACCAGAGCAAAACATCGGACCGAATCCGGTTTACCGTTGCCCACGAATTGGGGCATCTTGTCTTGGGCCATGTTGCGCCGGGACAGGTGACGGTCATCAACCGTGAACCGGCGAAAACCGACAGTCCACTGGAGACAGCAGCCAATCAATTTGCAGCCAGGCTGCTTGCCCCGGCCTGTGTGCTGTGGGGAGTGGGCGCCCATACGGCAAAGGAGATTTCAACGCTGTGCCACATCTCTGATCAGGCGGCAGAGTACCGGGCTGAACGCATGGAAATTCTCTACAGACGAAATAAATTTCTTACCTCTTCGTTGGAGCGGGACGTGTACGACCAGTTCAAACCTTTCATAGAGGAATATCGGAGTGCTCGTCTTTTGAGTAATCCTCCTGTTCAATCCCGGTGGAACCAAGATTAACACCTGCCCTTGCCGCCAGGCGCAAAGGCGCGGACGGCTGCATGTAGTCGGACAGGATGAACCGGACGG
Source organism: Lawsonibacter sp. (assembly GCA_034927465.1). Taxonomy (GTDB): domain Bacteria; phylum Bacillota; class Clostridia; order Oscillospirales; family Oscillospiraceae; genus Lawsonibacter. Next base: position 6,658 of record JAYFPV010000238.1, on the reverse strand, counting down.
TACCTCGCTCCTTTTGTGATGCCTTGTCATAAGCTGCTGCGATCCTAAAAGCTTCGTCCGACAAATCGGACGAGGCTTTTTGAACAAATTGAGGCTCGTCTTGTTCGGAAATCCCCAAGATATAGTCGGTTGTCACTCCAAATTTTTTTGCGATTTCAATGATGTATATATGGCCGGGCTCTCGTTCGCCGCTTTCGTACTTCGTAATCGTCGCATAGGGGCGGCCCAGCTCCTTGGCCAACCGCTTCCGAGTATAGCCATTTTTTTCGCGGATTGTAACAAGACGTTCCGGAATGCTCATACCTATCCCCACCTTCCTTTTTTTTCATTATACTGGTCGAATGATGAGGTGTCAACAAATATTAACCCGAATTGGGTAAAAAAATACGTGGAAAAACTTGACATTAACCCGATATGGGTTTATTATGCGAGTGGAAATTTACCCCAAAACGGGTCAATAGGAGGTGAAGAACGAATGTTTCCAAACATTGACGCAGAACGGGCCAGGTTAGGGTGGAGCCGCATATATCTGGCAAGCAGGCTGAACGTTTCATACAGTACGCTCAGAAACTGGATGCGAGGCGTCACGGAGATCCCAAGCTCGAAAATTGTGGAGATGGCCGGGATGTTTCACTGTACAACCGATTACTTATTGGGACTTCGAAACGACAAAGATCGAAATGGATGAGGGACAAACCGCAAAACAGCCGCAATCAGAAGAAAAAAGAGGTGAGACGTACATGAACGTGTTGGATGCCGAATGGAGTGCGGCAGAACTTCATGAGCGAGAGCGCAGAGCGGATGAATATCAGAAAAGAGTTCGACGAGCGCGTCAGGCGAAGGCCATCCGGCTGGCGGCGCTTGCCCTGCGGGTTCTGACGGGTACCGCGCTGCTGTTTGGATGGGGCACTGCGCTGCTGGTGCTGTTGGGATAAACGCGTTTGACCCATTCAGCGGGAGAGATGCTGAAAACATGCGGAAAAATCAAAGAAAAAAGGGCAATTGAAAATGCCGCTTTTGCAAAAAGCGGAGAAAGGAAATGAAAATGGAACCGGTAAAAATAGCCAGCCTTGAGTTGGAGAATGTAAAACGCATTCGGGCCTGCACCATTCAGCCGACCCCAAATGGGCTGACCGTTATCGGAGGGAGGAACAATCAAGGCAAGACTTCGGTACTGGATGCCATTGCCTGGGCCTTGGGCGGAGATCGATACCGTCCGTCACAGGCGACTCGGGATGGGTCAGTGATTTCCCCACGGCTTAAGGTCAAACTGTCAAACGGTATTGTGGTGGAGCGAATCGGGAAGAACAGCGACCTGAAGGTGACCGACCCGGAGGGGTGCCGCGCGGGGCAGCAGCTGCTGAATTGCTTCATCGAGCAGTTGGCGCTGGATCTGCCTCAATTTATGCAGGCCGGCAGCCGGGAGAAGGCGGACGCGCTGCTGAAGATTATCGGTGTGGGGGACCGTCTGCACGAATTGGAGCAGCAGGAGATGGAGTTGTACAGCCGCCGCCGCGCCATCGGCCAGATCGCCGACCAAAAGAAAAAGTTTGCCAGAGAGATGCCTGAATTTCCGGACGCCCCAAATAAACTGATATCTGCCAGCGCGCTGATTCATCAGCAACAGGACATTTTGGCCCAAAACGGTGAGAACCAGAGAAAGCGAATGCAGCGATCCGAACTGGAGCGGGAAGCCAATCGGATTCATACAGATCTGGAGGCACTGTTGCGCAAACAAAAAGTGATACTCACAGATTTAGAGATTGCAAAAACGGACACGATGGACCTTGAGGACCAATCAACCGAAGAACTCGAGCAGAACATCCAGGACGTGGAAAGGATTAATCGAAAGGTCAGGGCAAATTTGGACAAAGGGAAGGCGGAGCGCGATGCTGCCGAGTATCAGAAGGAGTACGACACCATGACCGCCCAGCTCCAAACGGTGCGGGACGCAAGAATAGCACTGCTGGACCATGCGGCGCTGCCCCTGCCGGGGTTGTCTGTGGAGGACGGAGAGCTGACCTATCAGGGCAGAAAATGGGACAGTTTGGGTGCAGGGACTTGCGGCGGCGATGGGCATATACGCGGCGGCCACTGCGGTGTCGACGGCGGTCACATGGCTTCAGGTTGAGGCAAACCAAAAGCTGCTGGCCTCCATGCTGTTGAATCCGATCCTTTGGGTAGCGCTTGCCATCGGCGCGGTGGTGGCGGCCATGTTTCGATGGGGCGCGGTGGCAGAAAGCGTGGGAACGGTGATTGGCTATGTATTTGGAGTGGCGTACAACCTATTTGCGATGCTGGCCAACTGCGTGCTGGGGTTTGCGGATCTGGTGGGCAAAGTGATCGGAGGGACGGTGCTGGGGCTGCTGAGCGGAGTGCTGTTTTTGGTAGAAAAGTTAGTGGCTGCGTTTGACGCGATAAGGGGAACAAACCTTGCCGCAGGGATTGGGGGTGCCAGAGATTTCATCGGCAAGTTGCAGGAAGGACTGCGTTCTTCACCGCTGCAGCTGGAAACGGTGGACCCGGCCGAGATGGCCAAAAAATGGGGGCAAGCCACGCTGAACTTTACCCAGGGCGCGAACACCAAGCTGGGATACGGCAGCGCAGCGGATCTGTCTGGGTTTGACACGGTTACAAAAAATCAAGCCGCAATGGAGCAGGTTTACAGCGGATATGGACAGAAAAATCTTATGGACGTGAACTCCGTCAACACGGTGAAAAGCGTGGAAGGCGATGTAAACATGGCCGACGAGAATATGCAGTTCATCAAGGATTCGGCGGAGATGCGCTTTGTCCAGAATTTTGTCACCCTGACCCCCACGGTGTCCATGAACGCCAATATCTCCGGAATTACGGATGTGGATGCCATGTTGACGGCCATGGGGAAGAGACTGGAGGAGATGATGGTCGTTAGTGCGGAAGGAGTACATCCATAGAAATACGCGGGTCGCGCGCAGAGGAGCGGAACAGGCGTAATAAGGAGGCGAGAGTTTGTATTCCATGTATTTGACGACGGCGGCGGGGCGGAAGCTGTCCATCCCCGTACTGCCGGACAAGCTGGCGGTGTCCAGCCCGGGCAAAAACAAGACGGAGACGGTGCTGGGGCTGGGTGAGGTGCTGTTGCTGCGGGAAAAAGGGCTGCGGACGGTGTCCTGGGAGAGTTTCTTTCCAGAGCGCAGCGCCCCATACGTCACCGGGACGGTGACGGAGCCCATCCAGCTGGTGCGGGCCATTCAGGACGCCCGGGACAGCCGGAAGCCGCTGCAATTTCTGCTGCTTGGGACGGATTTGGACCTGAACACCCAGATGGGGGTGGATTCCTTCGACTACGAGGAGCGGGGCGGCGAGCCGGGGGACCTGTACTACTCCATCAAGCTGAGCGAGTGGAAGGACTACGGGGCCAAAAAGCTGGTGCTGTCAAACGGGGTTGCCACGGAGCAGGCTCAGGAGCGCAGCGGCGGGCTGTCGGTTGGGCAAAGCTACACAGTGCGGTCCGGGGATAGCCTGTGGGCCATTGCAAAGCGGACCTACGGCGACGGAAGTAAGTGGAAAGAGCTGTACACAGCCAACAAATCGGCGGTGGGAGCAAATCCAAATTTGATCCGTCCGGGTGAGGTGCTGACGCTGGTATGAGGATTCAATATCAAAACAACCGCACCGGGGCAGCCTTTGACGTCACGTCCCTGGTGACGGCGGCAAAGTGGAGCACCGTCCGCACCGGCACCCCGGCCAAGCTGGAGTTGACCCTGCTGGTGGATGCCAGCGTGGAGTGGGTGCACGGCGGGATTGTGACCTATCTGGACGACGAAGCGGGTCGGTTCTATGGCTATGTGTTCAAGATTGCCCGGACCCAGGGGGAGACGGTGGCCATTACGGCCTATGACCAGACTCGGTATCTGAAAAACAAGGACACCTATGTGTTCAACGGCGTCCGGGCCGACCAGGTGCTGGGGCAAATTGGGGCGGACTTCAAGCTGAAGGTGGGGGCGCTGCCCTCCACGGGCTATGTGATCCCGTCGCTGGTGTGCGACCTGAAAACCCTGTTTGACATTATTTTGGAAGCGCTGGATCAGACCCTGGTGAACGCCGGGCGGATGTTTTACCTGTGGGACGACTTTGGGTCGCTGCGGCTGTCGGAGGTGACGGTGCCCAAGGAGGTGACCGTCCTGGGCGAGGACAGTCTGGCCACCGGGTTTTCCTACGAGTCCAGCATCGACGGGGAGACCTACAACAAAATCAAGCTGGTGCGGGACAACAAGGAGACGGGAAAGCGGGATGTGTACGTCACTCAGGACAGCAACAACATGGCCCTGTGGGGTATCCTCCAGCTGCAGGAGAAGGCGGACGACGACCTGAATGATGCCCAAGTGAACCAACGCTGCCAGCAGATGCGGGAGCTGTACAACCGGCCGGAGGAAACCCTATCCCTCTCTGCGCTGGAGCTGCCGGGGCTGCGGGCGGGGCAGGTGATTTACTGTGCCTTGCCCGGCATCGGGATTTCCCGAACCTTCCTGGTGGAGGAGGCGTCCCACGACCTGCTGGAGGAGACCATGGACGTGAAAGTGAAGGTGATTTAAGTGCTGGAACAAATCAAGCGAATCTCCAAGCAGACCGGGGAGGCGGAAACGCCCACCCGGTTTTTGTTTGGGACAGTGACCAAACTATCCCCCTTGACTGTGTTTGTAGACAGTCGGTTTTACCTTACTGGGCCGGGGCTGGTGGTGTTAAAAGAACTGTCCGGACACCACCACACAGTGCCAAAACAGAACACCGAAGAGACGCAGCTACACAGCCATATGGTGCCGGAGCAAACCACCGAGGACACCGGAGCGCTGGCTGTGGGGGACAAGGTGGTGCTGCTGCGCAACCAGGGAGGCCAGCAGTATCTGATTCTGGGGAGGGTGTGACATGACGCCGACGGCGACGACAACCATTTTGCCGAACCTGACGTTGGAGAGTGCCGCCCAGCGGCCAACAAAGACCTACGGGGTGGACTGGGCGGCCGGACGGGTACGGGGGAAGCTGGAAGGCCGGGAGGCCATGGCGCAGGCCATCCGGAAGCTGCTGAGCACGGAGCGCTTTTCCTATCTGATCTACTCTTGGAACTACGGAACCCAGTGGGCCAACCTGATGGGGGAAGACCGGGCGGTGGCGGAGAGCGAGCTGAAGCGGATTTTGTGGGAGGCACTGAAACAGGATTCGCGCATTACGGGGCTGTCCCAGGTGAGCATCTCATGGGCTGACCGGCGCTCCTGCGCGGTCTCTGTGGAGGCGGAAACCATATTTGGGGCGGTGAGAGAGGAGACAACAGTTTATGTATGAAGACCAGACCTTTGAAGCAATTCTGGCGCGGTGTCTGGCCCGAGTGACGGCGGCGGTAGATAAGCGGGAGGGCTCCATTCTGTACGATGCCCTAGCCCCTGCCTGCGCAGAGTTGGCCACCCTGTACACCGAGCTGAGTGCCACCCTGGATCGGGCCTTCCCGGACACAGCCACGGGGGAGGACCTGAACCGGAAGGCGGCGGAACGGGCCATTACCCGCAAGGCAGCCACCAAAGCCGTTCGAACAGGCACGTTTGTTGACGGGAATGGGGCCGCCCTTTCTGTTCCCATTGGGACGCGGTTTTCCGGCGGCGGGCTGACCTACGTGGTGACGGAGCACATCGCGGCCGGGGCCCATCGTCTGTCCTGCGAGACCGCCGGGGAGGCGGGCAACACCTGGTTCGGGACCCTGCTGCCCATTGACTATGTGGCAGGGCTGGCGGGGGCGGAGCTGACCGACCTGCTGATCCCAGGAGAGGACGAGGAGGAGGACAACAGCCTGCGGGTGCGGTACTTCGATTCCTTTGATTCCCAGGCCTTCGGGGGCAACGTGGCCGACTACCGGGAGCGAATTCGCGCCATGGACGGTGTGGGCGGGGTCAAGGTGGCCCGGGCCCCTTCGGGCGGCGGGACGGTGGGAGTGACCATCGTGGCCAGCGACTGGACGGTGCCTACCGCCGCGCTGGTGTCCGCAGTACAGACCGCGGTGGACCCGACGGACAGCCAGGGAGAGGGGGTAGGACTGGCCCCCATCGGACACACGGTCACGGTGGCCGGGGTGACGGGCCGGACGGTGAATGTGGCCTTTACGCTGACCCTGGAGAGCGGAGTGACCTGGAGCAACGTGGAGGCCGGAGTGACCGCCGCGATCCATACCTACTTGGCGGAGCTGACCCAGACGTGGGAGAGTGTTTCCGCTCTGACCGTGCGCCTGAGTCAGGTGGAGACCCGGGTGCTGGCTTTGGCCGGGGTGCTGGATGTGGAGGGGACCACCCTGAACGGTGTGGCGGCCAATTTGGGGCTGGCTGGGACGGAGAGTCCGGTGCTGGGGAGTGTGACCAATGGAGCTGCTTAATTACTGGCCGGAATTTATGGCCGGCCTGAAAGAGTTCCAAACACTGGCCGAGACGGAGCAGCCGGAGATTGCGGAAGCTCTGGCCGCAGTTCGGGCAGCCCCCGAAGACTTCTTTGTGTCCACCTTGACTGCGAGCGGAGCGGAGCGCTGGGAGGGGCTTTTGAGTCTTCCGGTGCTGCGAGGCGGAGAGCTGGCCGACCGGCGGTTTCGGATCATGACCAGGGCGGCGGAGCAGCGGCCCTTTACCATGGCCCGGCTCCA
>JAYFPV010000262.1:0-8718 GCA_034927465.1 Lawsonibacter sp. | reverse complement strand
GATGCGCGCGATGGCTTCGCTCTCGTCGGTCAGGCTGGTGCGGTCGTAAACCGTCAGCTTTCCCAGCTTGCCTAACTCATCCCAGCTCAGATCGCCGGGGTTTTCCGTGTATCCATCCAAGACGACAATTTTCATGTGTGTTTCCTCCTTATAAAGTAAGAATGAATAAGATGTGATTTTACTTCTTGTACCCTTATTATATCAAACATTAAATTGTAAATTAAATAAAAATATAGTATAGTTATTGTAATATTTACAAAGGCGGGAACGGTTATGTTGATTACGCAAAAGCATGCGCAAAGCATCGTGGACGAAATGAAGGCCGCTATCCACCGAGACGTCAATATTATGGACGAAAGTGGGATCATTCTGGCCAGCACCAATCCCACTCGGCGTGGGCAGATTCACGCCGGTGCGGTTCAGATCATCCGGAATCAGTTGCCTGCTCTGACCATTTGGGAAAACGACTCCGAAACCGGAGTTCAGCGCGGCATCAATCTGCCCATCACCATGGGCGGGGAGTTGGTTGGGGTGATCGGTGTCACCGGAGACCCGGAAGAAGTATCCATCTTTGGCGATATCATCAAGCGGATGACTGAAATTATGATTGACAGTGTGAGACAGCAGGAGCAGTCGGATTTAATCGATCGGGCCAAAAGTCTATTTGTGGAGAACTGGCTGTTTGCCGACCGTCCGGATTGGTCGGAACTGGAGGTGCGGGGACGGCTGCTGGGATTGAACATTAACGCCCCTTATACCGTGGCCCTGTTGGATCTGTCCGATCAGGAGTCAGGCGGGTTGGTCAAGGCGGAGGATTTGAGCGAGATGCGCAGTGGACGGATTCTGCGTATGATCCAAAATCATATCCAGGACGACCGCAACCATTTCTGTACCGTGATTCGCAATAGGATTATTGTACTGCTGCGGGGGGTCTCCCGCTCTGCGGCCCTTTCCAAGATCAGCCGGATGTGTCAGGACATTGAAAGCTACTACGCCATTCCCATCAGCGCGGGGATTAGTGACGCATCCAAAGATCCCATGGACATTCGCCGCTGTTATCTGGAAGCGCAGACGGCCAACGTGGTGGCCGCCCAATCGGCACGGGAGCGGGTGGTATTCTATGACCAGGTGTCGCTGGAATTTATTGTGCAAAGTATCCCACGCGCTATCAAACGCGACCTGCAAAAGCTGCTGTTTTCGTCCTGCACACCACAGGAGAAGGCAGAATTCACCCAGACTGTCAGCCTGTATTTTGACCAGGATGGTGACATCCGGCGGTGTGCGGATAAGCTCTTTCTCCACCGCAATACGTTTCAATACCGCATGGACCACCTGAGAAAGAAGACCGGGTACGATCTGCGTATTCCAAAAAATGCGCTTTTGCTTTACCTGGCGGTTCGGGAAGACTGATTCGGAACGCCAGGTTTTGTCTGATCACAAGGCCCCCGCGGGCCAATTGCCCGCGGGGGCCTTGTGATCGGCTTGTAAATGTGCGAACGGTCTGCTAACGGCGGATGGTTCGCGCGCGCGGCAAGCCGCAACCAACTCGAGAAAGTGCCCTTGGCACTTTCTCGACAATCACAATCTAGAGCCGAGCGGGACGATTTCCAGAATGATCTGCTGTCCAGGAGAGATATCCGAAAAAGAGAATTACTCCGGTTCAAAGCCTTGTTTCAGCTGTCGGATGTAGTCGGACAGTTTTTTTGCGCTTTCCTCGTTGTTTGGACGTTGGCAGGCCTTTTCCCCCAGCATACTTTTGAGATAGTCCCAAAAGGCGGTGGCCAAATTGGTCTCATTGATGGCAAGGGCGACGGACGGGGCAGAGGTTTTTCCCACAATTGCGCCAAGCGCTTCCCGCGCGTATACCATGTAGTTTATCGGTGCTTCGTCCTTGACTAGGTGAAGGTGAAAGTGATCGTAATGAGTCAACAGAGATTGCAGATGTTCCAGGTGCAGAATATATTCTTCCAATGTATAGCTGGCCGCGTCCCCGAGCAGCATGACGGAAAATGCTACCTTTGCCGCGCCGCGCTTTACCTGTTCAACGGTAAACATCGGAGCAAATTCCGTAAAGGAATTTCCCATTAGACTGGCTTCGAACAGCTGTTTTCTGCGGCGCTGAAGTTTGCGTAGATCAAAACCGTTCAGATCCATCCGTGCCAAAATTCCGGATACCAAGGATTCCGGCATGGTCAGCAGTGAAAGAGACTCCGTTTTGATCAGGGAATCGCTGGTTTCGGTTTCGTATTCCAGTAAGGTTTCGAAATAAGCCGCGGTATCCTTTGCCGTATAAATCCGCATCAGCGGTTTGCAGAGACTGAGATATTGACAAAACTCTTCCGCATAGGCCTGAATTGCATGTTTGTCCCGAAGAAACATATTTGCCGCACAATCCATAGAGGTTCCGACCGAGCTTGACACGACCGCCGCCACACCAGGGCAGACAAAGCGCGTATGTTTATAAATTCCATCTCGCTTTTTTGGATAAAAATACGATTCGAGCAGTCCGGTCATATAAAGGGGCATCCATTGCCTGATTGCGCTCAGCATCTCATCCAGGTCGCGGCTGACTGTGTGGATAATTTTGATGTGATTTCCCTTTGACAGCAGCTGGGTCATCAGCAACGTCCATTTTGCCGCAAATTCGGCGCTTTCCGTCATCCAGTCGGTTGCTTCGTCACTGAACAGCAGCAGCGTCTGAGGCTTGTTTTGGACAATGACCTCGGAAAGAAAATACAATGAGGCCTGGCGCTTTCCCTCTACCCCGTAAAAAACGGAAGTGTCAGCGGGCGGAGGTGCAAGAGGGGCTTTCTTTGGCTGATCCACGCGGGGCATTGTTTGCCTGGAACTGACATTTGAAAATCCTGCAAGAAACGATTTAACAGCCGCAGCTTCGTAATTTAGCTTGCTGGTCAGCCAATTTGATATATGAAGGGCAAGGGTGTCACCATCGAAAGAAGAAGGGCTGATGTGCAGCACATCAGCCAAAGCCTTGCGCTGATAGTCCTCCTTACAGTTTCTTGCGAAATAGGCGGCCATAGACTGAATACACGTAAGGTCCTTCAGCGCGCCTCGCTGTCCGCGGCGAAGGCGGCTGATGTGCGAGGCATCAAGCTTAATCGACAGCGACAGCGCGCTGTTCGTGGAATTGGTCAGCCGCATCAAAAAATCGAGTTTTTCACAGAACTGCACTTCCATCACCCCTTGTCCAGTGTATCAAAGACAGAGCTTAAAAGCAACTGGTCTGACAGGATTCCTGTCAGGAAATCTGACACGGTCAGGTGAACCGGAACGGTTCCTTTCCCGTTGGTGATTCAGTATAATAATTCTGAGGTGGTTGCATTGGACTTTGAGTTTCGCCTGAAAACAGGATTCTTTGAGACAAAGAAATTTACCCTTCGGATCTGCAGGGGAAAGCTGATGTTTTGGCCTGTCGAAGGAGAAGGCCAAGCGATTACGATCCCCGAACAAGAAATTCGGACTGTCAGATTGACGAACGAACGATTTTTCGAGCTGGAAATTCAGACCCTGGACAATACGTTCCAAGGTATCGTCCGCAATCAGGCGGAGTATGAGATGCTACTGCAAGAGTTAAAGGAGAAGATCAAGAAACGAATTATATGTGAATACGAGGGAGGAAATTAGGATGAGAAAAAAATCACTTTCTTGGCTGCTCACCATTTCGATGGTGCTTTCGATGCTTGCGTCGGGGCCCATCTCTGCCGCCGCACTGGAACCGGAGAGCGGCGTGTGCAAAATTGAGGAGACGGACTATGCCACGCTGGCCGATGCGCTGAACCAGGTGACAAGCGGCCAGACCATCACGCTGCTGGGTGACATAGAGCACCACTCAAATATCTGGGTGGGGACCACCTCCGGCTATGGACCTTCGTTTATACTGGATTTGAACGATTACACGCTGACCGTTTCGAATACCGAGGTTCCGTTGGCAGCTCTGGATGGATGTTCCCTGTCGGTGGTGGATGATTCCGGCGGCGGCGGGGGGGTTCTTCAGCTTGTGGCAGCGGCTGGAGAAAGTGCGCCAACCGGCATATCGGCGGTGGGCGCGGGCAGCCGTGTTTCCGTGGCCGCGGACGTCACTGCGTCCATCACAGCGGCGGGCAGCAACAGCAGGGGAATTTATGTGGGGAACGGCGGCGCTGTGGAAATCGGAACCGGTACCGTGACCGGAGAGCTGTACGGTGTGTTTGCAGACTCCAATGGAAGCGCCGCCATCCACGGAAACGTGACCGGAAATGCGACATTCAGCAGCGCCGGGGTTTATGTGCAAAACAATGCGACCGTTACGGTAACGGGGACGGTCACCGGAGCGTATTATGGTGCGATTTCCGCTTACGGCGGGCTGGCTGATATCAAGGGAAACGTGACGGCTGACACAAACGGCTTAACGGTGGAATATGGCGGACTGGCAGAAGTGGAAGGTGAGATCAGGGGGAGCACGGCTCTCTATGTCAGAAACGGAGTTGGTTGGGATGCTCCGCACGTTTCCATCGTGGGCGATGTTACCAGCACCGGAACCACGGCCATGAACGTCATCGAAGCGGCGGACATTGAGGTGACGGGAACCATCACCGGGTGTATCGACGTATCCGGGGGGATTAGCACCATGCCTGAGATCACCGTAAACGGCAACGTAGCCGTAAGCGGCGGCTATGGGATCAGCGTGTATTACGGTGGTACCATAACTATAAACGGAGCGGTGACAGGGGCGTCTCCCTATTTGTACTTAAACCAGACCAATGTTTCAAAGAACGAAGGGGTGCGGTCCGGGGACTATGATGTATACTCCAATTTTCTGGATGATGAGTACGACCGAGTGAATACAGTCCGAATTCTGGTTCTGGAACCGCCCACGGCGGAAGGTGTGACCATAGTGGGAACTCCGACTGTAGGCGGGACGCTGACCGGGGACTATATGTTCCAGTCCGGCGGCACGGCAGAAGGAGAGACATCCTTCCAATGGCTGAGAGTTTCCAGCAAAACCTCACTTTTGGGTCAGCCGTATCTCCTTTATACCACTAATAACACCAGCGGGGTAACGAGCAATCCAGGCGGCCCAACCTTCCCGGCCACGTTTACTGTGGCTGGAACCACTCATATTGCGAAAATTAGCGATTATCACTATGCCACCAGCGACACACCGGGGACCATTGCCCTTCAAAAAGCGGATGGAACGATTTACGGCCCGTGGAGCGCAGTGGAAAGCGGTTATTGGTGCGTATATCCGGACATTGAACTGCCGGCAGGCACCTACACGGTCATCGATTCCAAGCCTGGATCCTGGTCATTCAATTATGAATCCGGATATGCCGGAATGCTGGAAATTGTGGGCTATACGAAAATTATCGGCGCCACCGGGCAGACATATTCCCTGCAAAACAACGACATTGGGTACTCCGTGCTGTTTGAAGTAACCCCGCGGGATGTGCTTGGAACCGAGGGGGCGCGGGGATTGTCCAGCCCCTTCGGACCGACTTCCGCATCCTTCTGGACAGACGGCATCACATCGACTGGACAATATCCCTTTGGCGGCGGCGACGGCTCTATCCAGACGCAGGCAATTGAGATCTCAACAGCCGAGCAACTGGCGCAGTTTGCGTACAATGTGAACGCGGGCAACTCCTATGCAAATCAGTACATTAAGCTGGCCGTGAACCTGAATCTTGACCAAAAGCAGTGGGTTCCCATCGGGAAAGCCAGCACAGCAGTTTTTGCGGGCAGCTTTGACGGAGGCGGACACTCCATTTCCGGGATGACCATGACGGCGAGCTCGGGCTCGGACTGTTACGGGTTGTTCGGAAACCTTTCCGCTGGGGGAACCATTGAACATCTGACCATTGAAAGCGGCAGCATACAGTTTTTTGAATCGGTCGGGTATGGCTACTTTGGCGGAATCGTCGGGCACAGTCTTGGGCTGGTCAAGGACTGCGTGAACAAAGCCGATCTTTGCATCGTCAACAACGAATGGACCTATGCGGGCGGGATTGTCGGCCTGGGCGATGCGGATACATGGAGCTATACATGGTCGGCGCGCATTTCGGGCTGCCGCAATGAGGGCGATATCCAAATTGGCCGAATTGGTTCGGTGGGCGGAATTATCGGCAGCCAAATGAACGGGACAGCTCAGACGTATGTTGACCAATGCGAAAATTTGGGCAGCGTGACCGGCGGCCGGAATGCAGAGGTCGGCGGAATCGCGGGACGTGTGGGAAATGCCAGTGTCATTGGTGTGGCCAATTGCTTCAATAAGGGGATGGTGAGCGCTGGAGCGCCGGATTCCAATTCCGCCTGCGCGGGCGGAATTCTGGGGTATCAGTACTATACCAGGGTGCAGAATTGCTACAACACCGGCAGGGTCACGCTAATCTATGGAGCGTTCGGAAACACATTTGCTGGCGGAATCGTGGGGTACTCCTTAAACAGCATCGTCAATTGCTACAACACTGGGCTTGTGACTGGGACCGGAGTCGCCGGCGAGGGAATCTGCGGTTCAATGTACAGCTGTGGGAACTGCTATGTTCTGGACACCGCTGCCACAGCTGAAGCGGTTGCCGGGGTTACCGTGCTTACGGATGATCAGATGAAGGGGCTTGCCGATGCATCCATTACCTTCAGCACGGCAGATGATCCGGGTTCCTCCGGACCAGCCACGGGAGCGTTTCTCTACGCACTGGGGCATGGAAGAGAATCTGATCCAACTTATCCGATGCCTCTGCTCAATTGGTCCAGCGACGACCACAATTTTAATGGTGGATACCCTGTATTCTGTGATACGGAGGAGTTGTATGTCATCTCCTTTGGATCAAACGGAGGAACTCCGGCAGCGGCCAGGACGGTGGCGGCTGGGAAAACGATTGCCGAAGCACCGGTGACAACAAAGGATGGCAGCAGCTTCAACGGATGGTACTCCGCAGCAAGCGGTGGGAGTCAGATGGCGTTTCCGTATACACCGTCTGACGATGTTATTCTTTACGCACAGTGGGGAATCGCGTCCACCGGAAGCCCAGGGGGAGGCTCTGGGCCAAGCTACACAGTGACAACCGAAACGGCAGGTACGTCCACGACCAACCGGACCGCGGTTACTCCGCGCAGTTCCGCGGGAATTTCCTCGGTGAGTCTGCCCGCCGGCCTGATGGACGCACTGCTGGATGAGACACTGAAAACGGGCGGAACCGGGAAGCGGGATGTGCTTGAAATCGCGGTAAATACGCCTTCTGGCACCGTCGGACTAAACGCCACACTGCCGAGAAGCGCCCTGGAAGAAATTGCGTCCAAGACGAATGCAGGGCTCAGACTTGCATCCCCCTTCTTCGCGGTATCTTTTGACGGGAAGGCGCTTGAAACTATTTCCGGGTCCGCCTCCGGCGCGTCTATTGTTATTACGGCCGGAATTGTGGACACCCGTGTCCTTTCACAGGAGGATCGCACAAAGACGAAAGATCGCCCGGTCTATGATTTCTCCGTATTCAACGGGAACGTGCAGGTCTCGGAATTTGGTGGCGGGTGCGCTACGGTTACCATTCCCTATACGCTTCAGCCAGACGAAAATCCGAATTGTGTGGTAATCTATTACCTTGCCGATGATGGGACATTGAAAACGGTGAGAGGGCATTACAGCGCGGCCGCAAAGACGGTTGTATTTAAGACCGCGCATTTTTCAAGTTTTGTCATTGGCTATCATTTGGTTGAGTTTCAGGATGTTGAAGCCGATGCGTGGTACCGTCCCGCGGTTGACTTTCTTGCGGCCCGGGGTATCACCTCGGGTACAGAGGCTGGGCTGTTTGGGCCTGAGCTTGGGCTGACGAGAGGGCAGTTTGTCGTGTTCCTGTTAAACGCCTATGGAATCCGTCCGGAGCGGAAGGCGGAATTTGATCCCGGCAGCCAGTTTGAGGATGCGGGAACTGCCTATTACACGGATTACCTGTTGGTGGCCAAGGGACTTGGGATCGTTACAGGGATCGGAAATAACACGTTTGCCCCGGAACGAACCATCACCCGACAGGAAATGGTCGTCATGATGGTTCAGGCACTGACGGTTATGGATGAGATACCGGAGTCCAATGTGGATCGAGCTCTTTCCGACTTTTCGGATGAAAACGATGTTGCCGACTGGGCGCAGGAGGCGTTCCGCGTACTGGTTCGCGGCGGGATGATCAGCGGAACCGATGGGAGACTTGCACCCAAGGAAGCGGCTACGCGTGCGCAAATGGCACAGGTGCTCGTTCAGCTATTATCCCGATAAATCGTTTGAACAAGGATACAGCAGTCCCCGAAAGGGGACTGCTGTATCCTTGCCGGTCAAAAAGCCTTGCGGAGTTTGTACTGCGTACCGCGCAAAGAGAACATTCTGACATGAACCACGGTGCCATTTTTTTGTAAAAAGAGCGGTTAGCCTTTCCTTTTCATGCGATTTCCGTTATGATAAGCAGAGAAGTATTCATACAAAATTGTGTATGTTTGGAGAGGGTCGTATGGTAACCCTGAAGACACTTGATTCCAGCATAATCTCATTCATCATACTTTGTATTATTCTTTTGCATTCTTATAACCGGATTGAGCGGTTTCTAATTCAGTACAGGCTGTTTATTGCTATGGTCATTCTGAATATGGCATTGATTGTGGTGGATATTTTGGGCTGGGTATTCAATGGCAGTTCGGGACTGGGAAATTACATTTGCAACGTCGGCTTTAATCTGA
>JAYFPV010000449.1:0-5063 GCA_034927465.1 Lawsonibacter sp. | reverse complement strand
GGTCACGGTCAGGTATTTATGCGTCAGTGGCACATCTTTCAGCGCATCGGAAATGGCCAGGATGGTGGCCACGTTATCCACCACTGCGCCCACGGCCATTGGAATGGCAGCCGGGGGAACCACCCTTCCGGTCACTTCATATACAATGGTTTGTTCGTCGCCCGCCGGATAAAATCCCTCCAGCTCGTGCAGGTGAATTTCCGCACCCGCCTGCTCGATAGCGCGCCGCAGAGAAGCCAGCTCTTCCTGATAGCTCCCCTTTAGGGCAATGGTACAATGGTGGATGTGAAGCTGTTCCTTCAGTGTCACGAGTGCGGAGATCAGATCATCCGCTTTCTGTACCATGATATAGCGGTCTGTCCGCAGAAGCGGTTCACATTCCGCTCCATTTACAATCAGATGTTCAATTGCTCCCTGCAGCTTGGCATGGGTGGGAAATCCGGCGCCTCCGCAGCCAACCACACCGCCTGCAGCAATCTTCTCTGTGATATCCATGGTTCCGATTTCTCCCCGTATCCGTTTTATGTTTGCTCCCGGCTCACTTCAAGGGTATCAATAATGCCCACAATAGCCATGTCAGCCGGCACGTCATCCCGCCCGAATGCTTTTCTGGCGGTACTGCCGGACACCACAAGAACCCGTTCTCCAATGCCCGCGCCCACCGTATCCGCCGCAACGTAGGTGTTTTTGTCCCGTCGTCCGGGAGAATCATCCTGAATAATCATCAGTTTCAGCCCGTTCAGGGCCTCTTCCTTTTTGGTGGCCCACACATGTCCGATCACTTTGCAAATCGTCATAGGATAACTTCACCTCCGTATCAATTTGACATTCACCGCTTTAAACGCGTCCATTGCCGCCGGTGTAATCAATGTGCCGGCTGGCACCTCGACCTCCTGGGCGTCTTTTCCCAAAGCAACGGCCATTGTCTCGGTAATCAATCGCACATCGCTGAGTGTGCGCCGCACCGGTTGACTTGGCCCTTGCGTTCCAGCTTTTAATGTGAAAATCGGGTCTCCGCTTCGGAGCAGCTTGATCCCGAATACCTGCAGGGTGTTGACATACCCCTCCAGCATCTGGTAGAAGGCGGTGCTGCCCCGGCCCGCAAAGGCCCGGTGGGGCAGGGCGCTTTCCAGCATCCATACCTCAGTGCCCTGCAGCAGAGCACTGCAAACGGCATCCGCCGCCGGAGTTCCGGCACGACCCAGCGCAATGTCCACCAGATCGGAACGTTCCAGCGCTGTGATCAGGACCCGCTGGTACCTTGCGATATTCCGGTGGCTTTGATAGTCATCTAAACTCAGCAGAACCACGTCTCGTTTCAGTACCTCTTGGATATGTTCGGAATCGCCCAGGACCAGGCAAGCGCGCTTCCCCTCGTTATTGATGTCCAGGAGTTTGTGCTCCTGTTCCAGTGCAGCCAAGACCTGCTCGGTAACGGCCCGCACGATTTGTTCCATTGTCCCATCCATATCGAATTCCTCTGCTTCAGCAAATCGCGCATGTCGTATCATCAGATACTGACATGGCATTTGCCTCGTCAAAGTCGACGTGCAGCGTCAACGCGAAGGTGTCCTTGATGCGAATAATCACATCCTCCAATGTTGCCGGGCGGGCGCTCTGGACGGTTACGCGGACAGCCTGTCCGTCATGCACTCCATGTTTTGCGGCATCCTGCGCCGTCATATGGATATGCGCTTTTGCAACAATGGCGGAGTGATCCGCCTGATAAATGCCGCAGGGGCCGATTAGTACCACGTTTGCGGCACCCTCCAGATTTCCGGATAAATTGATCGGAGCCTGAATCCCCAGCGTTTTGCAGTCGGTCATAGACAGCTCCACTTGCACATCCGAACGGATCGGCCCAAGGACCGCAATGTTTCCAAATTCGCCCTTGGCGGTCACAATTTTCACTCTCTCTTCGGAGAGAAACTCCCCATGCTGACTCAGATCCCGCTTTTTGGTCAGTTGATGACCTGAACCAAAGAGGCATTCCACCGCCTCCTGAGTCAGATGGACATGGCGGGCTGAAACCTCCACCGGAATGGGCAGTTCCTTTTTATCCCGAACTGCACTTCTGGCATGCAGACCGCCGGCCTGCGTGACTACGGATTCGATGATGCTCCGAATTTCTGGTTCACTGTAATAGTGCATGGTTATTTCACCTCATCATAGTGTCCCACGATCGTGCGGCAGAACATGATATACACGCAGCTGGACAACCGGTTCAGCCCCTCAATAATATCCGTGTGTTCCAATTGCGTCTCATGGGAAAACGCGTTTACCGCACTTAACTCCACCTCGCGGATTTGGGTTCTCAGACAGTTGAGCGCCACGCAAAGCCGACCCATGCGGTAATTGGGAACGGGGTGAGGGATTCCAAAGTGTTCCTTGACATGGTGAGAGACCTCTCTGAGCTGCTGACTGTCCATTCCAAGCAGAAGGATGTCCTTCAGCGGTTCTTCCTTTACTTCAGCCCCCAGGATATTTCGAAGGAAGGCGAGAAGCTCATCCAGTTCCAGAACAAGCTGCTCGCGGCCGGATTCCTCCGCCATCAGCTGAACCTCAATCATCTTGGCCATCAGTGAGTCCAGTTGCCCACGAAACGCAATCCGGGGATGTGTTTTGGGCACCAGCAGGTTTCCCCGTAAATGCGTCATGTTTTCCGCCTTTTCCTGAAGCGGTTCGCCCGTGGCGCAGTCCACATAGCGCGCTTTTCCGCCTCCCGCCGGCAGCGGCGTCACGGTCATGGAGGCGAACGTGGTTTGGGGGGCGGCAAAATGAAGTTCTATGCCGTGTTCCTTTAAAAAATCCCAGGCCGACTGTGTCACATAGGTGCCATTTGCCACGGTGTAGCTGCTTTCCCTGGTTCGAAACCAATGGGCGCGCAGTTCAATATCCGTCAATAGCTTTGTCTCCTTCATTTTGCCACCCCTTCATACTTACCGGATCGTGCCGTCGGTCAGCGGTCGCTGGCTTCCAGCTTGGGCAGAATCATCTCCACCTCGCTGTGTGGACGGGGGATGACATGGACGGAAACCAGTTCGCCGACCCGGGAAGCTGCCGCTGCGCCGGCATCGGTGGCCGCCTTGACTGCACCCACGTCTCCGCGGACCATAACCGTCACCAGACCGCCGCCCACGTGTACCTTGCCAATCAAATCCACATTTGCCGCTTTGACCATTGCGTCGGCCGCCTCGATGGAACCGACCAGTCCCTTGGTTTCTACCATACCCAATGCCTGTAGAGTTGTCATGTTTCATTACCTCCAAAATATTTTAAGATTCATTTGGGTTGTGTTCTCGTGTTGCTTACGTCCCAAGCCGAGCCAGAACGGCCCGTGTGATTGCCTCGATATCCTGGCGACTCAGGCTGGACATTCCCTTTTCCTCGCAGGAGCAAGTTTTTGCCTCCGCCGTCTGGTTGGGGCGCTGCCCGGACGCGGGCTGCGTACCCCGGAGATCGCTGAGTTCTCTCAGACCATAGGCCACCCGGCGGATGTTGATCAGGTTCATGGGATTGACGTTGTCGGATGTGGCGCTTCCGCCCACGGCACCGCAGCCCAGCGTCAGCGCCGGCATCAGCCCTGTGGTTCCGCCGACTCCGCCCAGGGCGCCCGGCGTATTGACCAAAAGTCTGGAAACAGGTTTTTTCAGGGCAAATTCCCGAATCACGCTTTTGTCCTCGCTGTGGATGGTCATGGTGTGCCCGGCCCCTTCGTTGTAGAGGATCTCCATGCACCGCTTGCAGGCACTCTCCCAGTTTTCCTCCACATAGAAGGCCAGAATTGGACACAGCTTTTCTCTGGAATATGGGTTCTCACGGCCCACAGTCGTCTGGGGTGAGATCAGCACCCGCGTCCCATTGGGGATCGAAATCCCCGCCATATCCGCAATGGTCTGGGCGGAGCGTCCCACGATTTTGGGATTCATGGTGCCGTTGGCTCTCATGATGAACCGTCCCACCTGTTCGCTCTCCTCCGGGCTGAGAAAATAGCCGCCTTGCTTTTTGAGTTCTTCCACCACCCGGTCCTTGATGCAGACTTCTGTGACGACACTTTGCTCTGACGCGCAGATCGTTCCATTGTCAAAGGTCTTGCTGTCAAAAATCCGTCTGACCGCCGTGGGGATATCGGCCGATTTCTCAATGTAGGCGGGTCCGTTTCCGGGGCCTACGCCCAAGGCGGGGTTGCCGGAACTGTACGCGGCACGGACCATTGCCTCGCCGCCGGTGGCCAGGATAATTCCGATACCCCGATGTTTCAGCAGCGCGTCCGTGCTCTCCATAGTGGGAGTGGTAATGCACTGGACGATGCCGTCCGGCGCGCCGGCCGCTTTTGCGGCCTGCTGGACCACCTTGAAGGTTTCCAGAATGCAGTTTTTGGCGTTCGGATGGGGACTGATGACAATGGCGTTTCCGGCTTTCAGAGAAATCAGGCATTTGTACATCACGGTGGAAGTGGGATTGGTGGACGGGATCAGCGCCGCTACAACCCCCATGGGCACACCAACTTCCATCAGCCCCTTTTCCTTGTCCTCCCGCAGGATCCCAATGGTTTTCATGTCTTTGATGTTCTCGTAGGTCATTGTACTGCCCAGCAGATTCTTCAGGACCTTATCCTGCCAGATCCCAAATCCAGTCTCCTCCACTGCCAGCTTTGCAAGACGCTCAGCATTTGCAGCACAGGCCTGCGCGATTTGCTTGACAATGGCGTCGACCTGCTCCTGACTGTACGCTCGGTACTCCTCCTGTGCGGCTTTGGCCTTTGCGACCAGCGTTCGAACCTCTTGTATGGAGTATAGATCTCGATCAAACTCCAAGTGTCTCACCTCCTTTATTTCTTTCAATTTTACAATATGGGCACGTCTGCAACCGCGCATACCGCATCTGCAAACGCCTCACAAGCAGCCTTGCAGGCCGCCTGATCGCCTGTTAAAAGTCCACCGGCAAAGTTTGTCTCCGTCGGCGGTCCGTAGAAGAGGCTGAGCGTCACCTCCGCCGCCTTGACCGCGGCATCCAGCCCGACAATGGCCTCCAGCGGCGGGGCAATCAAATAGGCCATGGCC
>JAYFPV010000261.1:0-5540 GCA_034927465.1 Lawsonibacter sp. | reverse complement strand
TTGCCCGTTCCCGCTTGTGCGACGGCTGGCGGGTCAGCGCATCGGCGGCCCGCTTGAGCTGCTCCCGAATGGGGATGCGTTGGGATTTTGTCTTGTCCAACACCTTTTTGGAATACTCGGAAAAGCAGGCGGTGATGGCGTCGGCCTGCTGGGATTTGAAAAACAGCAGATATTTGTCCGGCCCGGTTTGGTAAAAGGCATAGTCCACATTCCATTTTCGGGCAACACGGTCAAATTGCTTGGTGTCCCCAGACAATTCAATGCTGTTCTTTTCGCCACTGTGCGCCATGAGCTTTTTTACTGTCTGTTTGCCGTGGGGCGTTTTGGATGCCCGGTATTCCTTTGCAATTTTACGGCCCACCGCACGGATAACATAGGCAAGACTCCGTGCAGTCAGCTTTCCGGCTTTCATGGAAACGGCTATTGTACGCCGAGACACATCTTCATCAATCAGCTATACCACCTCCTTCATCGCCACAAACCTCACTCTGCTACCTTCGGGACAAAGTGTCCCAAAGTGCTATCTGTCCTCCCGGTCATGCCTTGGCCGCAGCTTATCACCCTCCAGAGAGGAACGGTCAATCACTTCCTTGTAGGCCGTCATTTGCTCCCGGATGGACAGCTTGGGAAAGCGGAATACCTTTTGCTCCGGGGGAATGTCCTCGACGCTGTGATACAACTCTACAAAATCTGTGCTTGTTTTTATCACATAGCCGCCAGGGGCATAATGACCGTTATCGTTCAGCCGCACATCCCGTCCGTATGCTTCAAAATCGAAGTACGGTAAGATATTCTCCGGCACCTCCAGTGCGTCCATGTCCTCTACATAAATTCGCCCCAGCGTTTCATCGTCGGAAACGCCGGAGTACAATTCATAGCAGTCAAGATTATGGACGAGATTGATGATGTCGGCAACGCTGGCTGTGTGGTCGCCCTTGTCGATGACGGCCTCGAATGTGTCCAGCTCGTCCCGGTCAAGCTCCGAGAGCAGGCAGGCCAGATGGTTCAGCTCGTCAAGATTGGCGTATTCGTTCAAATGGTCATACAGCCCCAGCACATCGCCGTCAAACGATGTAATAAAGATTTCCTCATACCGCACACCGTCCACGCCGATTCGCTTTAAGAGAGGCTCCACGGCTTCGGCGTTGGTTGGAAACGCCAGCGTTTCGCCCGCAAGCTGCCCCTCGGCATACTTCCCGGCGTTGGTAATATAGGCTTCAAATATGGAACCCATCAGTGGCGGCCCTGTCCCTTGACGGTCAAAATGCCCTCCAAGGTGGTAGCGGTGATCCGCAGGCGCTCGGCGGTGGCAATGTCATTTTTCATGGCTTCGGTGACGGTATGGCCGCACACCACCAGCACATGAGAGCGTCGGAGCAGGTCACGGCTCATATCGATGCCGCTTTTGTGTTCCTCGGGAATGGCGTCATTAAGGAACAGGGGCAGATAAAGCGTGGGGCAGATCGGCGAAAATCCAGCGTCATAGACAGCACGGCAATACTGCGCCGCCTGTTCTTCACTTTCGCCGTACCATGCGGCGGTGATATAGGCGAGGGGTCGTTTCATTGTGAAAACCTCCGTTTTAATATAATGTAGCGTTCAACTTTTTTCCCCCGCCCTTTTTCAAGATTGAAAAAGGGGGCGGCTCTGGAGGATAAATACCCCCGTCGCTCCGCCGGAAATAGCACAGCCGGGGCAGACCGTCAAGGGCAGGCCGCCGAAAACGGCGGTGCGTTGCACCCTTGACGGGTAGCTCCCGGCTGTGCCAAGACATGAGCGGCGACGGGGGATATATCACCCCAGCACCATGTAAACGAGAGGCGGGCGCTTCGGGAGAAAGTGTCTCGAAGCAGGCCAGCTCACTTTTCCAAATCCGCCTTTTTCTCGGGCTTGCCCAGTTCGGGCGCCTGCTTGGATTTCCAATCATCCAAGAGCGCGAGAATCTGATCTTTCATTTCTCTCGGCGTTTTGTCCTTGCCGAAATAATTGTTGAGTTCTGCAGTAGAAATAATCACTTTGTCTACCTCCTTTTTCTGTTTGCTCAAAATGCCGTCAATCGCATCCCCGTTAAGCCGCCCCTCCTTATCCAATTTTCGCATCTCCTGCGCTTGGGAAAGGGACGGAGAGGACTGTTCGCCCTCAATGGACACCGCCACAAGCCGCTGATTTGTCGGTTTCAGATAGGATAGTTCCACGGCGGGCATGAAGCCCAGCTTTTTTGCGTCGGCCATATCTGCCAGCTCCGGCACAAGGGAATTGATCCGGATATACCGCATGACCTTTTTGTAGTTCATGCCGTTATTTTCGCCCACGATCTCCACAGAGCGTTTCCCCACATCGCCCTCGGCCACGCCGTCCAGACGCCCGCCTTGGTGCTTGATAGCCTCCACTTCCAAATCCAGCAGCCGCGCCAATTCGCTGGGGAGAGGATCGCCGCGCTGCTTGTTGCTGATCTTCATTTCCTGCACGGATTCAATGTCCGTCATATTACGGACAATACAGGGCATTTCCTCCAGCCCCGCAAGACCGCTGCCATGATGCCGCCTGTGACCCGCAATGATTTCGTAGCCGTTGCCGTCCTTTTCCGGGCGGACGGTGGCGGGCGTCATGACCCCGCGTTCCTTGATTGTCCCCACAAGCTCCGTCATTTTTTCATCGTCCGTCACCTTGTAGGGATGCTCCCGGAATGTGTGAAACGCATGAAGCTCGGACAATTTCAGATAGACAAGCTGTCCATCCTCAACCGGGCGAGGGGGAATGACAGGCTCCTCCGGGGTGGGGATGTCCTCTTTTGGAGCAGGCGTATTCTTGACCGGGGCGGCCTTTTTACTTCGGGACACTTTGTCTCGAACCTGCGGCTGGGCGTCACCAAGAGCCGCCTTGGCAGCCTTGGCCGGGCGGTTCTTGCGGGGCTTGGCCGCTTTTTCCTCGTCGGGCGTCTCCTTTTCCGCCTTTTCTACGCGGCCCCGTTTCGGCTTTTTCTGCTCGGCCTCAATATCCGCAATCGGCTTTTCCCACTCCTGCCGTGCGTCCTCGGCGGCGGGATCGCCCTTTTCCGTACCACCCACCCCGACAAAGTCCATCTCCTCCACAGGGGGAGGGATAACGGCCTCGCCGGGATCGGGCAGCGCCTCGCCCTCTTTTTCCAGCGTGATGGCTTCTGCGTGCGTCAGATTGGGGGCAGGAATTTCTTCCGGCGCATCCGTGGCAGGAGCCTCGGGTATGACGGTTTCCTGCGTGGCTGTGTTCAATTTTTCGTCTGCCATTTGCAAATCTCCTTTTTCGTGAAATAAAAAAAGGCCACCTATTTAAAGCTGGCCTGCGAGAGAAAACCTCCCCTCAATGAGTATTTATATATAAATATTGCCCATGGTCTAATTTGGACAATATCATCAATAGTGTGTTGAGTCCTCACAAAAAATATGTTAAGATGTAGTAAAACAATTTGAGAATATATACTGGTGTGGATGTGTTTAGACAAATCTTCATTTAGTTTGGTATATTATCGGAAGGGGGAGAACTAATGGCTGAGTCGAATAAACGCACAGAAATTACTTCAGCTGACAAACAGCAACTTGGCTTTGAATATCAATACCTTTATTTCATCGTAAGACTGTTACAGTTGCTTCCCGGAGAAGAAGTTGGATATGAAGCTTTAGACGATGTTCATGTTGTTACTGCGACAAAAAAAGAAACTTTATATATTCAGGTAAAACACACAATAGGAAAAGCAGCAAATGAGGAACAGGTTAATCTGGCGAGATTATCTGAGGATTTATGGAAAACCTTATCCAATTGGAGCAAATTAATATCTGATCCAGCGGAAGCAAGAAGCAAACAAAGTGCTCAAAAACTTTTCATTTCGCAATCGCGCTTTGTTTTAGTAATAAACCGTAAAATTGACAGCAATGAAGTTCTTAGTAAAATACAGCAGTTAAAAGATGGCTTAATTACTGACGCTGATATACATACATACTTTGAAAATCTGAGTCAAAATACCAAAGATGAAAGCACGAAATCATTAATTTATGATGTTGCTCATTTGTCGGTATCGGTTTTGTCATTGTTTTTGAAAAAGACAGAATTTTGCAATTCAGAGGATTCTTTGTTTGATGAAATACGAGATGGGATTCGTAGCAAAATGACTGACGATGCGTATGTTAACGATGTCCTTAGCACGCTATATTTGCAGCTCAAAGAGGATTTCTTTAGCAAGGTGCAAAATGGCAAGCACCAAATCATTACATTTTCTGAATGGACGACGCATTATCGTGCTGCGTTTAATACGTATCGCACTACACTATTGCCGTTTAGACAATATAGTCCGCTACTCCCTGAACATCTGGAACAGCAGACCTTTGTTCGGGAGTTAATAGAGATTGGAGCGATAGACCTCGCTGATAATGGTCTAGCAGAAATTTCCCAGTTAACAGAGTGCTATTTATCGGTGGAACTACAATTGAAGGATTGGTATCAAGAGGGACGAATCACTTTGCCAATCCTAAATAGCTTTCACAAAGATGCAGCGTTAACATGGAAACGCATACATCAGTCTTGTCACAGGGCAACAAAGAACAATCATCGCTTAGATTATGAGAATGCCTTAGATTGTTTTTATGAAGTCATGAAAGAGAAGTTAAAACTTATCTCTACGGAAATAGGGGCCTCCCTATCTAATGGAGAATTCATAAAGCTTGCCAACGAAGCACAGATCGGATGGAAATATATATGGGCCAGTGGGAGTATACGACATGGAAATTGATACTTTTCACGACAATGAAATACTTTCTGGCATATCTATTTTAGCCGTACTAAGATATGTTAATTGCATGGAATTATCAAAGTGTATGCTTGTTGAGCCGCTACTAAGTTATTCAAGAGTAGTAAGCGCATTAAAGCGATCCAACTCAAGCGTCAAAAGCATAGAGGATTTAATACTAAAAGAGAGCATTGTTTTCGCGAACTTTAGCGAACGGTTCCATGAAAGAGCATTGCTATCTATGAATTCAATACTTTTATTTGAAAAGTTAGGCCTCCTTAAACTTTCAAATGACGGAGTAAGGTTTTCCGGTGGTAACTTTGATTTTTTTAATCCATCATTAGGTGAAAAAGCAAAAACAAGGATAGCTGCTTCACAGAAACTTGCAGAGATTTTGGTGAAGGGAGACGCAAGTGATTTCTATTTGAGCTTGCGTATAGAGATATGAACTTCTATATTGATAAACTTCTTTTATGGCTTAAAGACGGCAGTTTGCGAACTTTAAAGTTCTCGAATGACAAAGTCAATGTAATAACGGGAAATAGCAAAACCGGAAAAACTGCAGTATTGGAAATCGTTGATTATTGTTTATGTGGCAGTAAGGATACTGTCGTAATTTCGTATGAACATATTGGTGAGAACGTAGCTTGGTACGGCATTCGTTTCGTAATTAACAATAAAACTTATACCGTAGCACGCGGTGAAATAACAGAAAAGGGTAAGTTCTCAGATGATTACTATTTCTCTCAAACGGGAGAAATCCCTGATGAGCCATGCACAC
>JAYFPV010000345.1:0-15037 GCA_034927465.1 Lawsonibacter sp. | reverse complement strand
CTGAATTGCTGTACACCACCGAGACCTGCTCTCCTGGAGTCAAAGGGCGCCGCCCCCGGCTCAGCAGCCAGGTGACACCTAAAAAGACTGCATAGATCAGCACAGCAGCCACGAAGGAGGCCAACAGCCCCTCCAGTTTGTTCCGATCCAATTCGGTTTGGAACGCGTCCAGCAAGGTGCAGGGCGTAATCACATAGACCACCACACGCGAAATGATCCGACTCTCCTCACCATTGACCAGCCCACACCTGGCCATCACAGCGCCAACCAGCACCATCACCATCATGACCAGGATCTGTCCCAGCAGCAGCACACTCTGTTCCATTTGTCTCTCCCCGATTCATTCCACATGGCTCTTATTCTAGAAGCATACTGTGCTCCCGTCAAGCCGGAAATAAAGCAAAATCGCCACGGCGCATGCGCCGCGGCGATTCTCAGCTTGGCTGAGACGAATTAGGAAACGTTTTAAACGTTCCCTAATTCGTATGATTGGACATGGAAGGGAACCCTGACGGTTCCCTTCCAAATTATCCTTCCCTCCGAACCTTATGAATCGAGGATATCTCGACGGTCTCCAGCTTTTCTTCCGCTCTTTTTTCGTCAGTCGGCCTGAAGTATTTGCGTAAGGTCCACTTCCTGGGCGTCGCTCCATAGGCGCTCCAGATCGTAAAACTTCCGAGCCTCGTCGGTAAATACATGAACCACAACCGAGGAAAAATCCATCAGCAGCCAAGTTCCCTCCCGATGCCCCTCGATGTGGTGGACCCGCTCCTCATGCTTTTCCATCTCCTCCTCGCAGGCATCGGACATGGCCTTGACTTGGGTATTGGAGGTGGCAGTGCACAGTACAAAGTAGTCGGCCAGGGTGGTCAGCTCCTCCGTCTTCAGCACCTTAATATTCTGTCCCTTTTTGCTGTCCAGTGTTTTGGCCAGCAAAATTGCCATTTCATAAGAAGTCAAATTGTTTTTCTCCTTTCCTGTCGCTCCATGTCACGCCGCTTGACCCAGAGGCTTTGGCCAACTGGGCAGCACCGCCACAGAATCATTTGTATCACTTGCCGTGCCCTTTCCATCCTGAGACACGCTGGCATTGGGGTCCGGCAGAACCTGAGCAGGATCGATGGTCCCAATAGGCGCACTCCCCTGAGAGGTATCGCCCCCCTGGGATGAGCTTCCGCTCTGGGACGTGTCCGCACTGCTGTCACCGTCCTGCGCGGTCTGCCCATCCTCCGGCAGCGTTGTGGTCGCTCCGGCGTCATCTGGCAGTTGGCTATCTGTAGTATCGCCTGAGGAACCCGTTTCGCTCTGAGATGTGTCCGCATCATCGGTCTGACTGCTGTCCGCAGGCTTTTCATCCTCCACGGCCGGCTTGGTCGTGGTTTTGGTCTGCGTCTGCCCCATCTTGGCATCGGCCAATGTTCCGTTGGTCACGCCGAAGCTTCCGCTGCTGTTCCGGTACAAAAGCTGGAGATCACTGGCCTGAATGTCCCGCAGATAGGGATTCATCGCGTCGTTGAGCGCCACAAGCAATTTGGTCTCGTCCAGTGTGACCAACGAGGCACCTCGGTACAGGAAGGACCCACCCAAAGGCGCGGTGTTAAAGGAAACATCTTCATCCGGGTTCATGCCGCGGGCCATCTGCGCAAACGCCAAAATATTTCCCACTGTCAGATCGGTCGTCACATTTTCCGTAAAAATTTCAGCTAGGGACGGAGCCTTCAGGAAGGTAGCCGGCTGAAGGCACTTTTTGGCCACCGCCTTCAAAAAGTCCTGCTGAATTTTCAGGCGGCCCACATCTCCGTTGGAATGACTTCCGTCATTGTTCTTCCGATGCCGGATAACCTGCATGGCGTCGTCTCCGTTCAACACTCGCAGGCCGGCTTTTTGGTGGATGTGAAGATCCTGACCCGGGGTTGGATCGTCGTAATCCATATCGAAAGGCACATCAAACTCCACCCCGCCCAAAGCGTCAACCAGCTCTCCAATGGCTTTCCATTCCACAATGACATAGAAATCTGGGGTAATGCCGGTCAGATGGGCCACCTCGTGCTTTAGGGCGGCTATTCCCTTTTCCACCTGGGTGGTCTTATCCTTTCCCTTGTTATAATTGTATACTGCGTTGAGCCGTTTGCTGTTCGTACTGACGTTTATCATGGTGTCACGCGGCAGGTTCAGCCCGTGCAGTGTTTTCGCCTTGGTGTCGTAGGTAATCAGCAGCATGGTGTCCGTGTTGCCGCCTCCCGCCGTGTCCTTGCCCACCACGAGGAAGGTGTAAACGCCTTCCTTTCGGCCGCTGCGGGTAATGTCAGGCGTTTCTGCGCCTTCAAAGGAGGCATCGCCAACGGCGGCCGTCCCATTGCCGCCCGAATTCAAGCCCGGTAAATCAGGTACCCGGATCCAAGCCTTCAGGACTATAAATCCCGCAATGATAAAGACGGAAATCACCGTAGCCGCCTGAAGCGCCCGATACCGGACGCGCTGGCCCCTGTTCAATCCCGCCAGCCAGTTTCGATAACGCCTCCAATATGGGCGGTGGGTGGATTTGCTCTGCCTGTGTCTGCTGTTTTGATTGCTCATTTGACTCATTCCTCTGTGGTTACTCCCTGCTGATACAGCCAATCTCTGGCCAGCATGGTTTTTTTATGGATGGGCAGCTGACGCTCCTCCATCTCTGTAATTGTGGCCTCTATTCCCAGCAATAAAGCTTTATCCAGATCCTGATAAGCCAGTTCCCTCAGCCGGCCCACTCCATTGAAATCCCGGTTGGGCTCTATGTAGTCGGCCAGATAAAGGATCTTATCCAGGATCGTCATATCTTCCTTAGCCGTGGTGTGCCAGAAGATGGCCTCGTACACCACATCAGGTTCCCCAAAAACCCCCCGTGCGATACACGCCCCGGTCTTGGCATGGAGCAGCTTCACGGCGGTTCGCTCCAGCTCATCCAGTTCCACCCCATATTGGGCGCATAGCTCTAACTGGCGTTCCAGTTCCAGATATTTAGTGCAGTCATGAAGGATGCCTGCGTGCCTGGCCAGTTCCGGATCGGCTCCCCAGCGTTGGGCCAGCCTCACCGCCTCCTCCTCCACCCCCATCACATGGGGCACTCGCTTCGCTCGCATCATAGAGCAGGAACAGGCCCGCAGCTCCGGCAGCGCCAGAAGCCTTAAATCAGCGCTGGTGCCGTACAGTCCGTTCATCAAAATGTAGCCGTAAACAGCGGGCAGCAGGTTGTCTCCTCCCTTTCCTTCCTCCAGCTGCTCTCTTAACTGAGTGGAGGAGACCTCCACCAAATCGGGCAGATGGAGAACCGTAATTTCCGCGCCAAAGGTCTGTTCCAGGTATTTCTGCTGTGGCGCAAAGAGATCCTCTCCATCCTGCTGAGCGCGTCCAAATGCGCATACTCGGGCCAGTTTCAGTATGGCAGCCGGATCGTGCCACAAATGCAGGGTCAAAAACATGTCGGTGCCCACAAGCAGCCACAGCTCCGCCTCGGGAAACTGCCGGTGGATCTCAGCCAACGTGTCTGAGGTGTAGCTTTTGCCCTGCCGCTCCAGCTCAATGGTGGAGACCTCCGTTACTTTAGGCAGCCTCATGGCGTCGGCCATCTTTTCCACCATGGCCAGGCGGTGCTCCGCAGCCGGGGTCTCCTCCGGCAGCTCCTTGTGCGGCGGGACGGCAGCCGGAATCAGCATCAGCTGATCCAGTCCCAGTACCTCCACCGCGGTTTTGGCCGCAGTCAAATGACCCAGATGCGGAGGGTTGAAGGTCCCGCCGTAAATTCCGATCTTCAAGATTGGGCACCACCTTTTTCAGATTGAATCGCCGCCGCGCAACGCCCTGCCGCTCGACTCCGGTCGTTCCTCGCTGAGCGGCACAGCCATCTCTCTAAGCAGAGAACCCACCCTGTTATTTCTGCTTCTGAGCGGGTACCAGCACAATCTTGTTTGTTTTATTCTTATTGTGGCTTGGACGATATAAGACGAATTTTGTTCCAATCACCTGCACGATTTCGCTGCGGGTCAGCGGAACCAGCGCCTCGGCTGCCTCCCGGGCGGACAGCATTGCCGTTTCCAGGACTCGGCCCTTAATCAGCTCGCGGGCCTCCAGGGCGTCGTTGGCCTGCTTAAGGAGGTTGTCCCCGATGCCGTCCTTCCCCACAATCAAAATGGTGTCGATGGTGTTGGCCAGGCCCCTCAACTGGGCGCGCTGCTTGCTTGTTAATTCCATGAATGACTCCTCTTAATTGGCGTTATGCCAATATTTTTTTACTTTTTCCAATTTATCCGTTTCAATCCATTCCTCGGAATATCCGCACGAACAGCACACCCAGCGGCCGACGGCAATGCTTCCCAGTCCCACCGGAATCCAATTATTCCCGATCAGACCGCTTGAAATTTCTACCACATCCGTACTCCCGCACTTGGGGCAAATCCTGGTGTTTTTCACCTCATCCTAACTTCCCTTCCGCCCCCAGGCGTTCATTCTACGCTTGAATGCAGGTACTCCTCCAGTTGAACCCGGAACGCCTCCAGCGCCTTTCCCCGGTGGGAAATGGCATTTTTCTCTTCGGCGGACAGCTGGGCAAAGGTCTTTTTCAGCTGGGGCAGGAAAAAGACCGGATCATAGCCGAATCCGCCCTCTCCCATGGGAGCAAAGGCGACGGTGCCCGGGCATTCCCCCCGGGCCGAAACCACATCCCCGTTGGGAAAGCAGCAGGTGATGACCGAGACAAACTTGGCCGTTCGCGGGCTCTGACCTCTCATATTCTCCAGCAGCAGCCGATAGCGGGCCGTATCATCCAGCCCCGCTCCGCCGTACCGGGCGGAATAGACTCCCGGCGCGCCGTTCAGCGCGTCCACGCACAAGCCGGAATCGTCGGCAATGGCTGGCATGCCGCTGGCCTCCATCACCGTCTTGGCCTTAAGCAGTGAATTCTCCTCAAACGTCTCTCCGGTTTCCTCCACCTCGACATCCACCCCTGCCTCGTCCTCGGAGCAGACCTCAACCCCTAAACGGGACAAAATATCGTTCATCTCTGCCAGCTTCTTTTTGTTTTTGCTGGCCAACACCAATTTCATCACGACACGCTCCCCTCCGTATCTTGCCCGCCTTTGTGGCGCGGCTGCAAACAGCCTTGCCTTCTCAGCGGCGCAGCACCTGCTCTTGAATCAATTGAACCTCTCGGATTCCCTTGGCGCACAGGTCAACCAATTTGCGCTGCTCCTCCAGGGTAAAGGCCCTGCCCTCGCCGGTGGCCTGAAGCTCCACCAATTCTCCTTCGCCCGTCATGACGCAATTCAGATCCACCTGGGCCGCCGAGTCCTCCTCATAGCACAGGTCCAGCAGCAGCTGATCTTCCACAATTCCCGCTGAGATCGCAGCCACTCCGGTATTCAGCGGCATCCCTGAAAGCTGTCCCTGTTCCATCAGCTTCCGGCAGGCTAGGCTCAGAGCCACAAAACCGCCGGTGACGCTGGCTGTTCGGGTGCCTCCGTCGCCTTGCAGAACATCGCAGTCCACGGTGATGGTGTGCTCCCCCAGCTTTTCCAGATCCACCGCCGCCCGAAGGGCGCGGCCCACCAGACGCTGGATCTCGGCGCTGCGGGGAGACAGCTTCAGCTTGGCAATATCCCGCTTGCTGCGATCCCGATTGGCCCTGGGAAGCATCGCGTACTCGGCGGTCACCCAGCCCGTCCCCTCTGGAACGTGGGGCGGGACGCGATCCTCCACGCTGGCAGTGCACAGCACATGGGTGTTCCCGCATCGGATCAGGCAGGAACCCTCGGCAAATTTGTTGATGTTCGGAATGATTTCAATGGGCCGCAGTTCGTCTGCCGCCCGGCCGTCGATACGGGACATGGAAAAACTTCCTCTCTCTTCTGAAAATCCGTTTTGAAGTCACAGTATGATATCATACAAAAAACACGTTTTCAATATCCCGAGTCTTCGAAGAGAGCGAATTGTCAACTTTTTTTCGCTATTATCCCCCAGGACACTCATTTCCCGCATGGGCAGCGTCAGCTTTGTGCCGTTTTCCGTCTGTCCTCCCCCGAAACGGTTCTGCGTTCTCGTCCCGATCTCAGGTGTTAAATCAGCGCCTGGGCAAAGTCGGCCGCGTCAAATGGTCTCAAATCGTCCACACCCTCGCCCACCCCGGCATATTTCACCGGAACGCCAAGCTCCTTGGCAATGGCGATGGCAATTCCGCCCTTTGCGGTACCGTCCAGCTTGGTCAGGATAATCCCGGTGATCCCTGCAGTCTCCTGAAATTGTTTGGCCTGGATCAGTCCGTTTTGTCCGGTGGTGGCGTCCAGCACCAGCAGCGTCTCCCGGGCACAGTCGGGCAGCTCCCGGTCAATAATTCTGGACATTTTATTCAGCTCATTCATCAGATTCTGCTTGTTGTGCAGCCGCCCGGCGGTATCCACCAGCACCACGTCGGCCTTTCTGGCCTTAGCGGCGGAAAGGGCATCGAAGACCACGGCTGCGGGGTCAGCCCCCTCCTGCTGCTTGATGATCTCCACTCCGGCCCGCTCTGCCCACACGGTCAGCTGCTCGGCCGCTGCGGCCCGGAATGTGTCAGCGGCGCAGAAGAGCGTCTTTTTCCCCTCTCGCTTCAATTGTGCGCCGATTTTGCCGATGGTGGTGGTTTTGCCCACTCCGTTGACCCCAATGAACAACACTACTGAGGGGCGAGTAACCAGATTCAGCGCGGCATCCCCCACCATCAGAGCGTCGGTGATCACCCGGCACATGCAGGCCCGGGCCTCCTCCATAGATTTGATGCCTTCGGCCTTCACACGACGGTGCAGCTCACCCACCAGCTCCAGCGCCACATCCATGCCGGTGTCGGCCAGAATCAACGACTCCTCCAGTTCGTCATAAAAGTCGTCGGTCAGCTCCGACCCGAAGCTGGCAAACAGGTTAATTTTTTTTAATTTGTCAAAAAAGCCCATCGGGATATTCCCCTTTTTCCATCGTTTTTTGGCCCCACCTCACACCGGAACCGACAGCCTAAGCTCCGCCCGAACGGCCGACCTATCTATCCCGGCCGATATACATCTCGTCTGCGGAATAGAGCCGGTCGCCTCGGGAGGTCATCTTGTACACATGGCGCTCCCGTCCTTCCAGAACCAGCTTGACCCGGATGCCCCTCCACTCCTCCGATCTAGTTTGAAGGGAGAATAGCTGCTCCTCCGGGACGGCTTTCTCCCCGCCCTCCGGGGTTCGGGCGCGCAGCGTCAGAGTGATCTCTCCGTCCTGATCCCGCTCCTCGTCGGCGGTAAAGTCAGCAGCGGAGAGGGTCCTGTCCTGGTCGGGCAGGTAAAGAACATACTCGTCCGTGTCCTGGCGATAAAGCCAGAAGGTACTGTACTCCTGGGTGGAATTTTCCCCCGACACCCACTCCCGGGCGCTGCCCAGCCACCCCTGGATATCCGCGGCCTGCCGCTCCTCCGACTCCAAAGGGCGCAACCCGTAAGCGCCCAGCTCACCGTCCGCCCGGTTCAGCGTCGTAAAGGACCCGGCTTCACGCCGTGGTATCATGGCCCCCAACCCTTGAAAGACCATTTGAGAAGCAAATGCAAGCACCACAATCAGGACGACCATGCCAAGCATTTCAAACACATTTTTCCCTCTTTTGTGCTTTTCGTTCACGCAGTTCCTCCTCTTCCCGCCGAACCCGCTGCGCTGGGCTTCGCAGGGATTCAACCGGACCGTCCACCTCCGCCGCTGCGCTGCCTCAACTTGGCGCTCTGTCTTCGGCGACGCGCTCTCCTGCGTCACCGGATGTTCAGTTCTTTTTCTACATTATTCAGGTTGATGGTCAGCATGCGGCTGATTCCCTGCTCCTGCATGGTGACGCCGTAGAGCACGTCGGCCTCCTCCATGGTTCCGCGTCGGTGGGTCATGACAATAAACTGGGTTTTCTCCGCCATGCTGCGCATGTACCGGGCAAAGCGAACCACGTTGTTGTCGTCCAGCGCGGCTTCGATCTCATCCATGACCACGAAGGGGGTGGGACGAACCTTTAAAATGGCGAAATACAGGGCGATGGCCACAAAGGCCTTCTCTCCGCCGGACAGCAGGGTAATAATTTTCAATGCCTTCCCGGGCGGCTGAACCTTGATCTCAATGCCGCAGTTCAGCACATCGTCCGGATCTTCCAGCTCCAGCGTGGCCTTGCCTCCGCCAAAAAGCTCCTGAAAGGTCTGTCCGAAGGCCTCGTTGATGGTTTTGAATTCCCGCTCGAAAATGGTCTTCATTTCTCCGGTAATATTGGCGATGATCTGCTCCAACTCCGCCTTGGCCCGCTGGACGTCGTCCCGCTGGTCAGTAAGGTAGGTATACCGCTCGTTAACCCGCTGAAAC
Source organism: Lawsonibacter sp. (assembly GCA_034927465.1). Lineage (GTDB taxonomy): Bacteria > Bacillota > Clostridia > Oscillospirales > Oscillospiraceae > Lawsonibacter. The sequence continues at coordinate 6,667 of JAYFPV010000345.1, read as the reverse complement.
TCCTCAATGGCCCCCACGTTCACATTCCCCAGGGCCGAGATGGCCCGCCTCAGTTCGCCGATACGGCGGCCGGCCTTTTGCACCGACTCGATTTCCACCCGTTGCTGCTTTGCGGCCTCGTGGGACAGCTCGTAGCTCTCCCACAGCTTGTCCAGCAGCTGCTTTTCTTCCATGGAAGCCGACACTTTTTTTTGCTCCAGGCGGGAAACCTCGCCTTCCAGACGCAGCAGCTCCTCGTTGCGGCTCTGGCTCTCCCGTGAGGCCCTTACCCGCTTTCCCTCTAGTTCCAGCTTCTCCTGGTTCAGCCGGGCAACTGCTTCGTTTCTTTCCTGGTTCTCCGTACGAAAAACGGTCAGCGCCTCTTCTTTGTCCGCAATTTCCCGGGTCAATCTCTCGTTTTTGCTCTGGTAATCAGCCATAAGCGCCTGACTCTGACCCCGGTCGCCGGCAATGCTCTCTTTCAGGTTTTCCAACTCCGCCAACCCGGACCGGGTGGCATCCCGCTCCGCCTCCAAGGCGGCCCGGGCAGCGGTCAGCTCGGCCATCTCCTTGGCAATTCGGGTGATCCGCTCCTGAAGGTCAGTCTGTCCCCGACTCTTCCCTTCTGCCTCACTCTTCAACGCAGCAGCAGTGCCTTCCAGCTTCTCAATGCGTACCCGGGCAGCCTGGGTATCCGCCTCAATTTTGGCAGCGCGCTCCTTCAGCTGCTCCAGTTCTCCCTGCTGGTTCTCCTGCCGCTGCTCCAATCCGGATACCACGCTGCTGCAGTGGGCCAGCTGGGCCTCCGCCTTCAAAATGGCGTCCTCCCACTGGCGCAGCTGGCCCTGAGCGGTCTCCAGCTCATAGACAGCCGCGGCTGACTCCCGTTCCGTCTCGGCCAAAAGGCGGGCCGCCTCGGCAACCTGAGCACGAAGGCCGGTGATCTGTTCATTCAGCCGCTCCAGCTCGTTGGCTCGGCTCAAAATTCCGGCACTGTGGCTGGCGGAACCGCCGGTCATTGAGCCGCCCGGATTCAGCACCTGGCCGTCCAGCGTCACGATGCGAAACTTATAGCCATACTTCCGCGCGGCGGCAACGGCGGTATCCAGATCTTCCATCACGGCCACCCGGCCCAGAAGATTGGAAAAGATACTCTGATAGGTTGCGTCAAACGTGATCAGCTGATCCCCGATTCCCACAAAGCCGGGCTCCCGGGATAAGCTCTGGCCCTCCCGCAGTTCTCCCGGCCGGATGGAACTGATGGGGAGGATGGTGGCCCGGCCGGCGTCCCGGCGCTTCAGGTACTGGATGACGGCCTTGCCGTCCTCCTCCCGGTCCACCACCAGGTTTTGCATGGCCGCCCCCAGGGCCGTTTCAATGGCCACGGTGTACAGATCCGGCACTTTCAGCAGATTGGCCACCGGCCCATGGATATGCTTCAGCGTGCCCCGCTCCGACTCCCCCATCACCAGCTTGACCGCTTTGGAGTAGCCCTCGTGGACCTTCTCCATTTCTGCCAGCATCTTGATGCGGGATGCCAAGGCATTCTCGTCCATCTGCAGCTTTACGTGGCGGTTGCGGGCCTCCTCCGCCTTTTTCCGGCGGGACTCCGCTCGCAGCTGATAGCCGTTGATTACATTCTGGGCGGCGTCGCGCTCTTCCATCGCATCCCCATGCTGCTTTTTGGTGGCGCGGGCCTCTTTTCTGGCCTCATCCAGCCTTTCCTGAAGTTCATTGGTCTCCCGGCGAACCGTCTCGTCCCGGTCCAGCACTTCCTGGGCGGCGGCGGCCAGAGCGGACAACAAGGCCTTCGCCTCCGCAGCGTCGGCGCTCTCCAAATCCGCCCGACTGCGCAGCTGCTCCAGGTCCTGGACCAGGGTACCCGCAGACCGGGCCGCCTCCGCCGCCTGGTCGCTTTTGGCGGTCAGCGAGGCCTGGTATTCCGTCAGCTGCCCCTCAATTTCCGTCAGACGGGCCAGACGCTGCCCAAACTGGGCCGATAAAGACCCTTCCCGGCCCTCCTGCTGCTCCAGGTCGGCTTTCAGCCGCTGTGCAGACTCCAGGTTATGCTGAATGCTGCTCTTTAATACGGCAATGGCCGACTCCAGCTCATTAGCGGCAGCTTGGCGGCCCTGCATCTCAAACCGGAGGCGATCCGCCTCGATGTCCTTCTCCCGCATCTGGGCGGAAAATTCCTCCGCAGCCTCGTATGCCTTCTCCTGGCCTGTTCTAACCTCTTCTCTCTGTCGGGCTGCCTCCTGATAATCGGCCTCCAGCTTGATGTTGTTGGCGCGAATGTGCTCCAGGCCGTCCAGCCAGACGGAGATTTCCAATCCCCGCAGTTCGTCACGGAATACCAGATATTTCTTGGCCTTCTCGCTCTGCTCCCTCAGGGGCTCCACCTGAAGTTCCAGCTCGGCAATTTGGTCGTTGATGCGCACCAGATTTTCGTCGGTGCGCTCCAGCTTCCGCTCCGACTCCTCTTTCCTGTGGCGGTAGCGGGAAATACCGGCGGCCTCTTCAAAAATTTCTCGGCGGTCGGAGGATTTCACGGACAGGATTTCATCGATTTTCCCCTGACCGATGATGGAGTAGCCCTCCCGCCCAAGTCCGGTGTCCATAAACAATTCGTTAACGTCCTTCAGCCGGACGGAGCGGCGGTTGATGTAGTATTCGCTCTCTCCGGAACGGTAATACCGCCGGGTAACCATCACCTCAGACTCTTCCATATTGAAAATGTGGGACGCGTTATCCAGCACCAGAGACACTTCGGCATACCCCGTCTGGCGACGCTTGGCCGTGCCGCCGAAGATGATGTCCTCCATCTTGCCGCCGCGAAGAGCCCGGGTAGACTGCTCCCCCAGCACCCAGCGGATGGCATCGGACAGATTGGACTTGCCTGAACCATTCGGCCCCACAATGGCGGTAATGTCCTCACCAAAGGTAAGCACCGTCTTGTCCGGGAAGGACTTAAAGCCCTGAATCTCCAATGCTTTTAAGTACAAAAAATACACCTCATATCTGTCAGAGCACACAGTCGGGCCGTTCCCCTCAAGTTCACGGAACCCGGAATATCCCTATAGATGACATATTATAGCAAAATCCATTGGGAATTGCAATTGAAAGCCCGGGAAAAGAGCGCTGAAAAAGTCCGACCCTCCCTATTTATTTCGGTCATTTCAGGCACCGAAACGGAATTTATGAAAATCTTAATCTTCTCTTCACCGAGATTTAGAGTCCATCCGCTACCATGGAGTCACCAAGCCTAAGGAGTGTGCCCCATGGAAGAATGCGCCATATACATTTTACTCACCCGGTCCGGAACCTGCTTTTCCCGACTGATTCGTCTGGCTACCCATGACGACTACACCCACGCTTCCATCGGCTTGGATGGGCCCTCGGGGCCTTTTTATAGTTTTGCTCGGAAGTACGAGCATTTTTTGCTTCCGGCCGGTCTTGTGGAAGAAACCGTAACCCTACGCCGACGTGCTGTCCCCTGCTGTTTGTATGAACTGACGGTAACCGAGGACACTTATTTCCGTCTGCGCCACCGCCTGGATGCCATGTATGCCCAAAGGAAAACGTACCACTACAACCTTTTGGGTACCCTGGCCTGCTGGTTCCGCTTGCCCCTCCGGCGCCGGAACCACTATTTCTGCTCTCAATTTGTGGCCGCTGTGCTAGAGGAGTGTGGAGCCTTAACTCTGCCCAAATCTCCCGCGCTCCTTCGCCCCGCCGACTTCTGTCAGGTCGGAGACTTGCGCCCCGTCCACCAGGGCCTTCTGGCGGGGATCTGCGCCGTGTCTCCGGCGTAAAATCATTCAAAAAAAGGGAGGCCGCCGGATCCCCAGCGGCCTCCTTTTTTCTGTTATTCCAGATCCTCAATCTTCATTTTCTTCAAGTCCTCCTGAAAGTCCCGGCGATTCTTGTAATGCAGCCAGATTCCTCCGAACACCACCGTTGGAATATTCGACACCAAAAACAGCCCGGCAATTGCCCCCATTGCGCCTGGAGTGAGTTCCGTATGGTTGGTTTGCTCGTGGTATTCCTCAAGCACCTGACCATTGGAATCGATCCGGGTAGATCCGGTACTCCCCACTGTGAACACAGCCAGACTAAATACCAGCAGAAGAGACAGGAGCAGGGACAGGCCAGGCAAAATCAAACCCAGCCATTTTTCTTTCCGGCACAGCCACACCTGAAGCACCACCAGCAAGGCAATTGGCACCAAAGCCATAAAGACTACAAAAAGGAACCGAATCCCCAAAATTGAAGTCATCATCGTCACAGAACATTCCCCTCCTTCACACATGGGTCAGAGCTGTACTCCGCCCCGGCTTTTCTTATACTCAGAAATCAGCAGCTTCGCGGTGTCAAAATCCAATTTTTCGTTGACCACCAAGCGCTTAATGGTGGCGATGTAGGGATCGGCGGCCGTGTCTTCTCCAATTTTGACTTTTTGAATCAGCCGGTCCAGCCGCAGCCGCACAGTGGGGTATGTCACCCCATACTGAGCCGCCACCTCTTTCAGCGATCCGGAGGCCAGAATAAACTTTTTTAGGAACACCACGTCTTCCTCCTCTAGTCCCGCCATCCACTCGGGCAGTACCTCAATAGACATTCTGTCGCCTCCCTTTCTCTCTTGTATTCGCATTATATAATTTAATTTTATTAAAGTCAATCTTTAATTTTATTCTTTATTATATGATGGCAATCTATAAAAACCGAGTCAGATTCACGCTGCGCTCCATAAGTATAATGGAAGCATGAAATGAGCGGGGCGGACAGCCCAAACTGTCCGCCCCATCACAGGGTTTTATACCCGGTTCACTTTTTGTTTCTATGATACCCCGCCTAAATTCGCGGCCCTGTTTTCTATGCTTTCCATTGATGCGTTATGTCCCGGACAGAAGCAACAGATCCTTTGGCGGTAGCTCCACCCACATCTGATTGGAAAATCCGCTGGGTGGAATGTCACTTTTTTCCCACTCCATCCGAAGCAGCGCCGTTTCCCGCTGCTCCATGGAAACAGCAAGAAGAAGCGTAACCGTCAGCCGCCCCTCAATCCGCTGCAGAATTTGACAGCGAATTCGATTTTGACCTGGGCCGTCCGCAGGCCGAATGTGGTGCGCCCGAATTCCCACATAGGCGCACCCTTGGGGCATCACCTTAAGGGATGTGAGCGACACGCCCCAATCCACCGCACGGATCTGTCCTTCCCCCAGTATCCGAACACGGGAAAGGTTCTGGCATCCCGACAGGCGGCAGGCCGATAAGGTGGTCGGCGCATCAAACAGCTCCTGTGTCGTCTGGATGGGCTGCGCTCTCCCATTGGCCAGGACACACACCCGTGGACATTGGCGAAAGATCTCCTCCCGGTCGTGGGTTACAAAGAGAACCGGCCCGGAAAATTGGGCCAGCCGCTGGGTCAGCTCCAGCTCCACCTGCCATTTTAAATAGCTGTCCAAGGCGGAAAATGGCTCATCCAGCAGCAGGGCCGCAGGCTCGCTGGCCAGAATGCGGGCCAGCGCCACGCGCTGCTGTTGTCCTCCGGACAGCTGCCTGGGGTGCTTACCCCGGCATTCCTCCAGGCAAAAGGCGGCGATCAGCCGGTCTGCCACCTCGGTTTTTTTCGCACTCCGGCGCAGTCCGGCTGCAATATTCTGCTCCACTGTCATGTTGGGAAACAAGGCATAGTGTTGAAACAGATAACCCACATGCCGCCGCTGGGGTGATAAATTGATGCGCTGCTTTGAATCAAACAGCACCCGCCCATCCAGTTCAATGCGCCCTTCCTCCGGAGTTTCCACGCCGGCAATGCACTTGAGCGTCACGCTCTTCCCGCAGCCGGACGCCCCCAGCAGACCGGTGACCCCCTCCTTGGCAGCAAACTGCACGTTCAATTGAAAGGCTCCGAAATTCTTGCGAATATCCACAAAAAGTCCCATCAGCACACCTCCTGGTCCGTGGTCTGCGTACGACGGCGGGGCCGACCGTCTCGGCGCTCCAATAAATTGACCGCCAGAAGCACCACGGCAGAAATGGCCAGATTTACCAGTACCCAGCGCATGGCGCCTGCATCGTCCCCGGTGCGCCAAAGCTGATAAACCGCGGTAGAAATGGTGGCGGTCTTTCCAGGGGTATATCCGGCAATCATGGACGTAGCACCATATTCGCCAAGGGCGCGGGCAAAGGCCAACACGGTTCCGGCAAGGATGCCTTGTCGGCAGCAGGGCATCCGTACCCGCCAAAAAATCCACGTATTAGAGCGGCCCAAGGTCTGTGCGGCATAGGCCAGGGTCTGGTCAAAGGACTCGAAGGCCCCCCGGGCCGTGCGGTACAGCAGTGGAAATGCGACCACAGCCGAAGAAAAAACAGCTGCGTACCACACCATGGTCAGCCGCAGCCCAAAGTTCTCCAAAAACCACAGCCCAATCGTCCGCTTTGGCCCCAGCAGCCGCAGGAGAAAATAGCCGACCACCGTGGGCGGAAGCACCAACGGGAGAGTAAGCACCACATCCAGGATTCCCTTTACCAGCCTTGGCAGCTTAGCCACATAGTAGGCGAAAAAAATCCCCAGGAAAAAGATGCACACGGTAGACACCGCAGCAATCCGCAGCGAGTTAAAAAGCGGGTACCAATCCATACAACATCACCGTCGCCTTTCTGACCGTCCGGCGCGGGAGAG
>JAYFPV010000401.1:0-4457 GCA_034927465.1 Lawsonibacter sp. | reverse complement strand
CGGGGGAAACACCCAGAGTCTGACGAGCGGCTGTTTCCCAGCCAGTATGCCCATTATGTCAATGCCATCTTAACGACCTGCGGCATGTACGACGGCTCGGGGGACTTCGCTGTCAAGGTGGGGGTTCCGGCCAAAAGCGGTGTGGGCGGCGGAATTATGGCTGTGGTGCCAACTCGGATGGGAATTGGTATTTTTTCTCCCGGGCTGGATGCCAAGGGCAACAGTCTGGCCGGTATTAAGGTTCTGGAACAGCTCTCCAAGCGGATGTACTTAAGCATTTTTTGATCAATCAAAAACTCCTGCTCCGGCCTCGCGGTCGTGAGCAGGAGTTTGTTTGTCTCACCGAAAATAAACGAGGGGATCCTGGGGGCGTTCGGCTTTTTCAACGTTTTGGGCGTAAAGGACCACGCCCTCACCGTCGTAGACAGCGGCATGTTCCCACTTGATCTCAGCAGTGACGGTGACCCATTCTCCTTTTTTAAAGGATCTGGCCTTATTATACTTGCATAGAAAGCCAAAGAATCGGATGTCCTCGGCACAGCAGGTCATGGCGTTGCGGCCCGGGACAAACGCGTCCTTAGGAAGACGCATGCCGGTCATGGCCTGCGCTTTGTAGGTGATAGTTTTGCCTACATAGCGATCCGGGTGATCCTGGATATCCAGATACCAAATGCCGTAGTCCGGATCTTCCAGAGTAATGTGGGGCTCATCCAGAGAGTAGGGGAGAATGTCTTCCACCGTTAAGTCTTCCCCGCTGACGTCTTCAAAGACCATCTCACACATACGATTGACCGCACGGATGGAGCGCTTCCAGCTTGACAACGGCATATCAGGGGTGCAGCGATTGAACAAAACCATATCCGCCTCGCTGACCATGTCGATGACCATAGACTGCATGTTGGCACGGTACATCTCAAAAGTGCTGCCATCAATGGTACAGATTGCCTGATAAAGTCCCCAGGATTTTGGAAGCTTTAAATCCCGAAGAATCTGGATCGGCCACATCCCGTTGTACTCGATGACAACCCGGTCGGGCTGGTAACGCCGGTCAAGCTCCTGAAGAAAGGCAGTATTCAATTGCTCCTGCTTCTCAACCGGAACCATACGGCAGTTGCATTGGGTGAGCTGCTCTGGATCATACTCCTCTTCGCCATCCTCGCACAGAAGCAAAATCGTGCGCTGACCGTCGTTGAAATACTCCATGTTCAGCGTGTCGGAAAGAATGGTAGTCTTTCCGCTGTCCAGAAAGCCGGTGATCAGGTACACCGGAATACGAGAATCCTTCACAGCCGATTCCCTCATGCCAGCTGGAAAAGGTGCTCCAGCTCCTTTTCCTTCAGCTCTGAGCCGATGACGCACAGACGTCCCGTATAATCGGCGGAACCGGTCCGAATTTGGAATTCTCCTGGGACCACATCAAAGTGCAGCCAGGTCTGGCCGTCGTCACAGGGGACCATACCCTTGGCGCGGAGGACGTAACCGTAGTCCGCACTCATCGCCAGGGAGGAGAGAGCATCCTGCAGATCTTCCCGGCTATATTTATGGGGAGTTTCATGGCCCCAGGAGGTAAAGACCTCATCGGCGTCATGTTCGTGGTGATGGGAATGAGTGTCACAGCTATAGCAAGCCGTGCAAGTGCCGGGATCACAGCCATCCCCGCCCAGCGTGCAGGCATTCACCTCGTACTCACAATGGTCGTGCTCATGGTTGTGCTCGTGCTCATGATCGTGTTCATGCTCATGCTCGTGCTCGTGCTCGTGCTCATGATCATGTTCATGGTTGTGTTCATGGTCGTGATGGTGATCATGACAGTCACAGTCCTCGTCATGGCCCTGCTCGTGAGTATGCCGAATTTCATCCATCAGCTCTTGGGCCAGGGAGAGGCTGCCTTCCATCGCAGCAATGATCTGAGCACCGGTCAGTTGGTCCCAGGGAGTGGTGAGGATGGCGGCCTTGGGGTTTTTCTCTCGGAGGAGGCGGACCGCGCCGTCCAGCTTGGCCTGATCCAGCTGCTGAGTTCTGGATAGCAAAATCGCAGAGGCATGCTCGACCTGATTGTTGAAGAATTCGCCAAAGTTTCTCATATAAACCGTGGCTTTTGCGGCGTCCACCACGGTAACAAAGCTGTTCAGGTGCAGGGCGGGGCTTTCATTCTGCACCCGCTCCACCGCGGCAATAACGTCGGACAGCTTGCCGACGCCGGAGGGCTCAATGACAATCCGGTCGGGGGAATAATCGGCGAGCACCTGTTTCAGAGCGGTGCCGAAGTCGCCTACCAGGGAGCAGCAGATGCAGCCGGAGTTCATCTCAGTGATTTCCACACCGGAATCTTTTAAGAACCCGCCGTCAATACCAATTTCCCCGAATTCATTCTCAATCAGGACAATCTTTTCCCCTTTGAATGCTTCGTTCAGCAGCTTTTTAATGAGGGTGGTTTTCCCTGCACCCAGAAAGCCGGAGATAATGTCGATTTTCGTCATAGTGTAGTCACATGTCCTTTCTAACAATAAAACTGAACCGTGCGGAGCCGGAACGATTGTGTTTTCGGCTGCAAAATTTAAAATACGGTCAAAAAAGTCAATCCCACAGCAGGTGAATATTTTCCATCAGAGAGCACAGAGCTCCAGCGGCTACCCCGCGCGTGCAGGTTTCGGCGGGGGTCAGATCGCCGACCAGACCGCCCAGATGATCCAAGGTCCATGCCGGTACTTGAGCCCACGAGCTGAAGTCTTGGTAGTTCAGCCATTCGCCAACGGGTACCTCATTCTCCTGAGACATAGCGTAGCCGTCCATATTGGACCACGCGGCTACAGAGGACAAAATGGTCACCATCTCCTCGTAGGTAATGGTACTGTTCGGGCGAAAGGTGCCGTCGCCATATCCAGAGAGAAAGCCCAGGGAAGACATAGCGGAGACAGCGTTGGAATACCATGCGCTGTCATCGGTGTCCGAGAAGGGGAGGGGCTTTCCGCTGGACGGCAGATTCAACGCGGTGGAAACCATCGCGCAGAACTCGGCACGGGTGATGAAGGCGTCTGGACGGAAGGTACCGTCCGCGTAACCGCTGAGCAGCTCAGACGCAGTCAGGGTTTCAATCTCTTTCTCAAAGGTCGTGCCTGAAATGTCGGAGAAGGAGCGAGCGGTATAGGCCAGCTTCAGTTCGGCCGCCAGATCCGCAGGGGAAATGGGGTTCCAGGTGCTCCCGGCATATCCTTTGTACAGAGCGGCGGAGGGAGGGAGTGCCTCCAGCAATTCGGTAACGGCGGTCTTGTTGTTGACATTGGCCACTGTTTTCCGGCTGAAGTAAAAAGTTTGGCCGGCAAGATTCAATTTAAAAAACCCCTCTGCACAACTTGGAGTGGGCTGAGACAAAAGCAGTGCAACGGCGGCGGTGTTTTCGGCGGAAACGGTCAGCGTAGGGATGATGCCGATTTTGTGGTTGGTGGTGCCATCGGGGGAGTAGAAGCGGTAGGCGGTGATTTTCAGGGCGTCGCCGTTAAACAGTCCATCGGTGTTGGTATCATCAAGGACAATTTGCGCAATTCCTTTGCCGAAAGTGCGCTGGCCAACCGCAATGCCAAAGCCGTGATCCCGAGCGTCAGCCGTGAAGAGTTCTGAGCCGCTGGCCGAATATGGGCTGGTCAGGATAATTAGCGGTTTGTCGGTCAAATCAGGGCAGTTTGGCATGGTGTATAAAAAATTATACTTGCCTTCGGCGTTTCGGAAGTAGACCATAATATCGCTACCCACAAACAGACCCGCTGCACCAGCAGCAGCTTCACTGGTGCCTCCGGGGTTGCTGCGCAAGTCTAAAATCCATGTGGAGACATCATCATTTAACGTAGTGAGGGCTTCTCCAATTGTTCCGACGGTGCTATCACCAAAGCTAATGCAGTTGATGACACCCGCGCTGTCCACCGCGTCATAGGTGACAATAGGGATGACTACAGAGCGGCGCGTCATGGTATAATCCTTCTGCCCGCCATCCGACTGGCGGATCACGGTGATGGTAACCGAAGTCCCGGCTTCTCCGGCAATCAGAGAACGAACCTCCATGCCGTCGGTCCGAGTGTCACCATCTACCGCGATGATGTGGTCGCCAGCCTGCAAACCGGCCTCAAGAGCAGGAGAGTTTGGCAGAATGGACATGATTTTATATCCATTGTCGAATTCGCTTTGAATGGACACGCCGATACCAACTACGGTGTCGCCATTGACAGCGGAGATAAATTGCTGATATTGCTCCGCCGACATATACACCGTGTAAGGGTCGCCCAAGGCGTCTAAAATCTCGTCCAGAGAGTCCCGGGAAAGGACATCATCCGGGATTTTATCCACATAGTACTCCTGAAGCAGCTGCCTGGCATCCTCTACACTCAGGGCCGCAGCAGGAATGGCGGTAAGGGAGAGAATTAAAGTCAGAGACAGCAAAAAAGATAGCAGTTTTTTTCTCATGT
>JAYFPV010000290.1:0-5512 GCA_034927465.1 Lawsonibacter sp. | reverse complement strand
GTCCGATGCCGATCTTGACACAGTCGGCACCCGCCTCAATGAGGGCCCGGGTTCCATCGGCGGTGGCTACATTGCCGGCAATTAGCTGTACATCCGGATACAGTGCCTTGATTCGCATAACACAGTTCAAAATGTTCTGGGAGTGGCCATGGGCGGAATCTAGAGCCAGCACGTCGGCACCCGATTCGACCAGCGCAGCCACGCGGTCCAGCACATCGGCGGTCACCCCGATGGCGCCACCCACCAGCAAGCGACCTTTCTCGTCACGAGCGGAGTTTGGATACACCTCGGCTTTTTCAATGTCCTTAATGGTAATTAGACCCTTCAGGCGGAAGTTCTGATCCACAATGGGCAGCTTCTCAATCTTGTGCTGACGCAGAATTTCCTTTGCCTCAACCAGGGTAGTCCCCTCAGGGGCAGTAACCAGATTTTCTTTGGTCATCACGTTGTCAATGAGCTTGTTCATGTCGGTTTCGAACTTCATATCGCGATTGGTGATAATCCCAATCAGCCTGCCGTTGTCACAGATCGGGACACCGGAGATGCGGTACTTGGCCATCAGCTCGTCGGCTTCCCCCAAGGTATGCCCCGGACCCAGCCAAAATGGGTTGGTGATGACGCCGTTTTCCGAACGCTTCACCATATCTACCTGCTCAGCCTGCTGACTGATGGACATATTTTTATGGATGATGCCAATGCCGCCCTCCCGGGCGACGGCGATAGCCATGCGGTATTCGGTAACCGTGTCCATCGCGGCACTGATCAGAGGAATATTCAGATGCACTTTTTGGGTCAGCCGGGTACGCAGGTTGATGTCGGCAGGCAGCACATCACTGGAGGCGGGGATCAGCAACACGTCGTCGAAGGTGAGGCCCTGCTTGATAAACTTCTGGACGGCATCCTGATTGACCATACACTACAACTCCTTTTCTTTCCCCCGGGCGGCCCGGGGCATCTTTTTCGATTCAATTGGATATTAGGATTCATTTTACCCCCCCAGCACAGGGGTTGTCAAGAAAGCACTTGACCAAAAAACAGCGCAGCCTCAAACCTGGATTTGCCGTTCTCGTCCAAGCCGCGGACATAGTGGCCTGCGTCCTGCTCCCCCGTCTCCAGAATGACGCAGTCCCCCGGCCGACACTCGGCCAGATAGCCGATCTGCATGGATGCGAGAAACTGAGTTTCCTCCAGCTTGTCCATGTCAATGGCATCACAGGCAAAATCGGCATACCGGATGTTGTTCACGTGTCCATTGATGTCGGTGTCGCTGTACCGCATCCGGCGGCGCTCCGCCTCGCTCAGCAGCGCAGGACACCGCAGCTTGTTTAGAGTAATTGACTTGCACAGCGCTCCCCCGTCGGTTCCCTCCAGTTCGACAACGTTGGACAGTCGTAGTAGCCTGCGGCTTTCCACGTCGGCCAGCACCCAGCCGGACACCGACTCGCCCACCTGCTGTCCGTCCACCAGAATATCATAGTCCCGATACATCATAGCCGCCTTGCCGCCCCGGTGCCAGGTGCGAATGGTAATGGGCTCCTCCCACCGCAGGGGGCGGTCAAGACGAAACCAGGATCGGGCCAGCATCCAGACGGCTCCATAGCGCTGGATCAGCTTTTCCCGGTTAAACCCGCCCGCCTCCGCCGCCAGAGCCGCGGCAACCTGAAGGTGGTTGAGCAATGCCGAGGCCTTGCAGATCCCGTGCCCATCCGCGTCCATACCAGTCAGGCGGACACAGTGTTCATAATAACTGCTCATGGATGTTGCTTCCCCCGAATTAAAATATTCTGTTTGCAACAGATGTCGTCAATGTCATCGGCAGTGGCGGCGGGTATGCGCACCTGTGCACCGCAGTCCGCGCAGATCAAATCCACCGAGCTGTAATTGACCTGGAAGGTCCAGTTCCGACTGCCGCAGGCGCAGGAGATTCCGTCCCGCTGGGCAATGTCCTTGAGCTCGGACAGCACCTCATGCATCACAATCTCATCCAAAAATGTGCCATGGTCGGCCGCCTCTTCCTGCAGCTTTTTCACCGCCTGTTCCAGCCGGGCCGTGGCGGCGTAGACCGGCCCCTCTTCCCCCACATAGCAGCAATCCAAGCCGGAGGCGGCGCAGGAGAAGGCCAGGGCTTTCTCCCGAACAAAGGCGTTGGCAGAGCAGGAAACGGTATGCTCCCGCCCGCAGAACAGGCAAGGCACCGTCAACTGAACGCGGCTTGGCTGGAACTGCACCGTCAGCTCCGACGCTCCGCAGGGGCATTTGATATGGGCCGTGGATGCCGCCAAAGAAAACAGATCCCGTTCCACAATCACCGACTGGCGGCAGTGTGGACAGAGATAGGAAAGAAAACGTTTGGTATCGTTCACCATGGTAGGTCTCCTTTTATTGGATTGGCCAGCATTCCGCGCTGTATCGATTTGTCCGCGTGTGCATATGCACCCCTCACACCCGGCCTTGCTGGCCGGGCCGAGGATGTCAATGAATCTATCATACTATATTGCGGGAAAAAGTGCAAAGGGAAAAACACAGATTTCGACACGGACCGGAACGCTGTCTTTCAATTGGAAACGGAGCAGACCGGCGAGCAGTCTGCTCCGTTTTTGCATCGGAGGTACAGTTATTTCTTTCGAAATGTTCTTCCGGATTTATGCAGCGTCTGCTTTTCTGACGTCAGCCGCTTCTCGCCACCGCCCTTATGCTTTTCAAAGGCGGTGATGATCTTGCCCACCAGCTTATGCCGGACGACATCCGCCCCGGACAAACGGATCACCTGAATGTCATCAATCCCCTCTAAAATCTCAGCACACCGCTCCAGCCCCGAATCCTGGGGGGAGGGCAGGTCAATCTGGGTGATATCCCCCGTCAGCACCATCTTTGACCCTTCGCCCAAACGGGTCAGAATCATCAGGTGCTGGGCTATGGTCATGTTCTGGCATTCGTCGCACAGCAGAAACATGGACTTCAACGTGCGTCCGCGCATATAGGCCAGAGGCGCAATTTCGATAATTCGCTTTTCCAGATAGCTCTGCACCGTCTCCTGCCCCAGCATCTCATCCAGCGCATCATACAGGGGGCGCAGATAAGGATCCACTTTATTCTGAAGGTCCCCCGGAAGGAAGCCCAGTTTCTCCCCCGCCTCTACCGCTGGCCGGCACATGACGATCTTGTTTACCTTTTTTTCCTTCAGCGCCCGGACGGCAGCGGCCACCGCCAGATAGGTCTTCCCCGTGCCGGCTGGACCGATAGAGATGGTCACCGTGTTTGCCTCAATGGCCTTGATATACTTTCGTTGTCCCAGTGTGCGGCACTTCACCGGTGCGCCGCTGTAGGTGTAGGCCACCACGTCCTTCATGGCCGACACTGTCTCCTCCACCCGTCCATCCTGGACGGATTGGATGGCCCGAGTCACGGCAAATTCGTCGATTTTCTCTCCCAGTCCCCGCATCTGGTCAAGCATTCCAAGCGTCTGAACGGCCAGACGGAGGTTATTCTCCGACTCGCCGGTTACCTCAACAGTTCCATCCCGGGTGACTAAGGTGGTCCCAAGCTCCCTCTCCAGCACTTTGAGATTGGTATCCGTAATGCCAAAGAGATCCTGCATCGTCAAGACATCCAGTTCAATCTTCTCTGAAGCCAAATTGTCGTCCTCGCTTCCATGCTACGTTTTTTTTAGTATATGCTTCTTTTTGGCTTTTTTCAAGACCACAATATGAACAACGTTGACCGTCTTCGTCGAAATCAAACATGGCATGCTCTGTTTAAAAATTTTTGCAATGCCCCATTTCATGGAAAAATTGCGGTCGCTTGCTCCGGTTCTTCTGCGGGCAGCGGTGCAGACCCTGGTACCTCTTTTCCGATCTCCTCCCGGCACTCAGCCTGAAGGGTCACCCGAAGCAGTCCGCCCTCCACCCGGGCAGAATAGGCCGTGGACTCGATTTGACCGTCTTCGTCCACCAGCGCCTGCAGCCGCTTTGCCAGCTGCTCCTCCAGCAGAGTGCGGGCCGCTTCCCGGTCTACCTCCACAATTTTGGCCTCGTACTCCCGACAGTTCTCCCGGACCAGGGTGATGGGAAGCACCACGTTTCCAGGCAAAACAGCCTGACGCGCCTTGGTCACCTTGTCAAAAAAAGGCCAGTCCACACCGCTTCCGAACAGGGAAACGCGCCGTCCCATCACATTTAAGGCCCAGACGTCTTTCTCCGCTCCGGTGTAGCTTTTTACCCAGGTCTCGGTTGGAATCGCTGCTGTCAGTTTGCGCCAAGTTCTTGCCCACACCCGCCCTCTGGCATGGGTCTGATAATATCGAATCGGCAGGTCACTGTACTTTGGCGGCTCCATCGTTACGGTTCCGGAAATGAGCACCTCCCCCGTCAGCACCGTATCTCCCTGTTTGACCGCAGCATCTCCCAGCTCTGCCTCCACATGGGTTATGATCCCATCTGCTTCGGCCACGATATCATAGTAGCCCGTTTCGTCGACGCGCTCAGGCACCTGAACCGTCTCCCGCACAATCACTTCCAGGCGGGTACCATGGAGGTTGATGCCCATCCAGGCCAAATCTTCCATCTTTAGCATGGCCTCCTGGGCCACCTGCTGCCGGTCGATGGAAGGGCCGTACACCCCCGGTCGAACGCCCAGTTGACGCAGCTGGGTCAAAATCACGGCCGTAGGCACCCGCTGGTTCCCCGTCACTTCCACCGTCAGCACAAATTGGGACAAAATTGCCACGGCGCACAGTGACAGCGCCAGTCCGGCCAAAAAGGCATACCGGGTACGAAATCGAATGAGAAAATCGGGCAGTCCTCTGCTGCCTTCCATCTTCACTTCACAGTGTACCCGCTCGGCCAGCTTACGCAGAAGCGGAAGCTGGCGGCGGCGTGTGGTCAGACGAAGCGTATGCTCATCGACCCAGAACAGTTTCCAGAAATCAATCCCCTGCTGGGCGCAAAGGTTCATCAGTCGCTCTGGAAATGGGCCAGTAATGGTTAACGTAACCATGCCGAGAAGAAAATTGATCAGCCGTTTCATGCCCCTTGCCCCCTATGTCAGCTGAATCTGCTCGATTTTTCCGGTAATCAGCAGCTCCAGGCCGGTCATGGCCCGCAGCTCCAGCCCCTGGCCGGAAATTTTGACCACAAAGGTGCCTCCGCTGACGTGAATTTCCTCACTTCCATAGGTCAGAATTCCCTTGTGGTTTTCCATGCGCAGTTCCCCATCCCCCACCAACTCCAGCCGGGGCAGCCCAACCAGAGCGTCCGCCGGCAGGTCGAACAGCTCCGCCGTTTTTTCCAGCAACCCGGGCCGATGCTGTTTTTTGTCTCCCATGAAAACCTCCATGTGTCCCCGCAGGCGAATCCGGAAGAAGCCGCTTTCTGCGGAAGATTTTTCGGTATGTGCCGCGGTTGCCGCTTTTGCGGCAGCGGCACGCCGATTTTTTATTTCTCAAAAAGCATAAAATGCCTCTCCCTCTATTTCTATGTGAGGGAGAGGCAAAACTTGTGATGTTTCTTTCATT
>JAYFPV010000420.1:0-5747 GCA_034927465.1 Lawsonibacter sp. | reverse complement strand
TCCGATTTCGTAACAAAACCGGAACAACCCTGCATTGAAGAACCGATCCGGCTTGCAGGGGTCATTCCCATTTGACTCTGGGTGGATATGCACCAAGAATATGAAGAAAGCGGATTTCCTGAACTTCATAGGTATCCAATGGACGAAAATCAGCGTCGATGCTGTGAGCGGCAACAAAAATATTATTCAGCGTAGGAGGATTCCCAATTTCCACGATGATAGGATTATGTCCGAATTGCTCTTTGGAAAAACGGAGCTGGACGAAATCTCCCGGAAGAAGCATCTCTATCGGTGCCTCCACGCCAAATGGACCTTGGGATTTTTTCTGCCGGGTCATGAAATTATAAAAATAGGGCACGCCAGTCCAAGCAGGCGCCTTGTCATTTGGCCCAATGTAATACCAGCCAAAGGTATGGGTGAAATTCATGATTCCGGTTCCGGCATACAGACACTGAGAGGCAAAATTGGTGCAGTCTCCTCCCAGTTCTTCAAAATTATAAAATTTTGGATTGCGTCCATATGCCCACCGGTGGGCATAGCGTACGGCGGCAGCTCTGTCATAAGAAACAAATTCAGGCAGCAACAATGGGCCTCTCCCCTTCCTTGATTTCATTCTATGCCCATTCACACAAAAAAGTCCCGCCCGCGTCCCAGATGAACGCAGGCGGGAGTTCCAGGCCCAGTTTCTTTACGATCGGCAGGCAGACCTGGATGGGTCATCGGGCTGGGTGAGAAATGCCTCGATACCCATGGGGTTGGCCCATCCGAGTCCCGACTTGGGAAGCCATTCAATATCCACTCAAGTTCCATGCGGATGCTGCGAGCAACCACAAGAATATTTCCAAAAAGAGAGGAAGCGCCGTCGGCGCTTCCTCTCTTTTTGGAAAACGAAGCTTGTACCGGAAATCAAGCCTTTCCGTCGCAGCCAAGAACGTTGATCAGCTTGCGCTTGACCATTTCCTGAATGGCTGTGCGTGCGGGCTTTAGGTACTGGCGTGGGTCAAAGTCGGCAGGATGCTCGGCAAAATACTGACGAATGGTGCCCGTCATGGCCAGCCGCAGATCGGAATCGATGTTGATCTTGCAGACAGACAGAGAAGCCGCATGACGCAGCTGATCCTCTGGCACGCCAATGGCTCCTGGCATGTTGCCGCCGTTTTCATTGATCATCTTGACAAACTCCTGCGGCACGGAAGAAGAGCCATGGAGCACGATGGGGAATCCGGGCAGCCGCCGGGAGACCTCTTCCAGCACATCAAAACGCAGCTGGGGCTTGGTGCCGGGCTTAAACTTGAACGCGCCGTGGCTGGTGCCAATGGCAATAGCCAGAGAGTCACAGCCAGACTTGGTCACAAATTCTTCCACTTCCTCGGGGTGGGTATAAGAAGAATCCTCCGCGGTGACTTTTACGTCATCCTCAATGCCGGCCAAGGTACCCAGTTCGGCCTCGACCACCACGCCGTGATCATGGGCATACTCCACGACCTTCTTGGTAATCTCAATGTTCTCGGCGAAGGGCTTGGAGCTGGCATCAATCATAACGGAAGTAAAGCCGCCGTCAATGCAGGATTTGCAGGTTTCAAAATCAGGTCCGTGATCCAAATGTAGCGCAATGGGAATTTCCGGACACTCGATGACAGCAGCCTCTACCAGCTTCAGCAAATAGGTATGGTTGGCATAGGCGCGGGCTCCTTTGGAAACCTGGAGGATCAAAGGGGCTTTCACCTCTTTGGCAGCCTCGGTGATACCCTGGACGATTTCCATATTATTGACGTTGAACGCGCCGATGGCGTAGCCGCCAGCATAGGCCTTTTTGAACATTTCGGAAGTAGTGACCAATGGCATAATTACCATCTCCTTTTCAAATTTGGCGATTCTTATTGTACCATTAACGATTGATAAATACAAGTGTTTGTGTTATCCTTTAAAAGAGAAATTCTGTGTTAAATCTTTTTTTTAACTATTTCAACTGTTAAGGAGGAAGCAAATATGGAAAAATTGACTGGCGCCTGCATCATCGGCCAGTCCGGAGGGCCTACCGCTGTCATTAACGCCAGCGCTCAAGGTGTAATCCAGACCGCTTTAAAGTCTAACTGCATCACTCGCGTTCTAGGCGCGGCCCATGGCATCAAGGGGGTTCTGGAGGACAAGCTGTATGACATGTCTCAGGAGGACCCGGCCGAACTGGATCTGCTGAAATACACCCCCTCCTCTGCTCTGGGTTCCTGCCGCTATAAGCTGTCCGATCCTGACAAGGACGACACGGATTACAAGCGGATTTTGGAAATTTTTCAAAAGTACAACGTTCGTTACTTCTTTTACAACGGTGGGAACGACTCCATGGACACCTGCAACAAGATCTCCAAGTATATGCAGAAAGTCGGCTATGAGTGCCGTATCATGGGTGTACCCAAGACCATCGACAATGATTTGAACGGCACCGACCACTGCCCCGGTTTTGCTTCCGCCGCCAAGTATATCGCCACTTCCTGTGCTGAGGTTTGGCAGGATGCCCACGTCTATGACACCGGCATGGTCACCGTCATTGAGATCATGGGCCGTCACGCAGGCTGGTTGGCTGGCTCCGCCGCGCTAGCGTCCCTCACCGGCTGCGGCCCCGATCTGGTCTATCTGCCTGAAACCAACTTCGATATGGACCAGTTCCTGGCCGATGTGAAGGTGATTTATGCCAAGACCGGCAAGTGCATGGTAGCCGTCTCCGAGGGCATCCATTATGCTGACGGCACGTTTGTCTCCGAGGCCAAGGCCTCCGCCACCGACGGCTTCGGCCATGCTCAGTTGGGCGGTTTGGCCGTGATGCTGGCCGATACCGTGAAGCAGGCCACCGGCGCAAAGGTTCGCGGCATCGAGCTGTCTCTGCTTCAGCGCTGCGCCTCTCACGCCGCATCTAAGACGGACATTGAGGAGGCTTGGCTGGCCGGCTCTACGGCTGTGGAGGCTGCCGTTTCCGGCGTTACCGACAAGATGGTTGCATTCAAGTGCACCCGTGAGGGCGGATATCGGTGTGAGACTGCGTTGGAACCCCTGGACATCGTGGCAAACTTTGAGAAAAAGGTCCCCCGCGAGTGGATCAACGCCGCCGGAAACGGCATTGAGCAGCCCTTCATCGACTATGTGCTGCCTTTGATTCAGGGTGCGGCCGATGGACCGAAGGAAAATGCTCTGCCCCGCTTTGCTAAGCTGAAAAAAGTTTTGACCACCGAGATGTAATCTGATTCATAAGAGGTCCCAAATTTGATTTGGGACCTCTTTTTTGAAACCAAAAACCTCAGAACAGTCCTATATTTCGGACTGTTCTGAGGTTTTTACCATTTTTGCCTACTGTTTAGGTCCCTGATCCATGGGACTGCCCATCGGTCCGGTCGGTCCCATATAATAATCCGTATGAATCGGCAGATGATGACGGCTCAAACCGCGGTATACCAAGCGCCGGAACACACTGTAAATCATGGCAAACACAGGGACCCCCAGCACCATACCCGCAAACCCAAATAAACCGCCAAACAGTAAAATGGAAAACAGCACCCAAAAGGACGCCAAACCCGTGGAGTCCCCCAGAATTTTGGGGCCCAGAATATTGCCGTCAAACTGCTGAAGGATAAAGACAAACAGAATAAAATACAGACACTGCAGCGGGCTGACCAGAAGAATCAGCAGCGCACACGGGATAGCGCCGATGAAAGGGCCAAAGAACGGTATAATATTGGTCACGCCAATGATGGTAGCAATCAGAGCGGGATACGGGAAATGAAACACATTACTGCAGAACAGCGTGATAATTCCGATGATCAGGGAATCCAGCAGCTTGCCATTGATGAATCCACTGAGAATGCGATATGCACTCCGAGCTTCCGCCACGATCAGGTCGCCCTGTCTGGGAGGAAGAATGCTGTAAATAATTTTCTTACTCTGGGCCGCGAAAATATCTTTTCGAATCAGCAGATAAACCGAAACGATCAGTGCAATCAGCAAATCTTTTACCAGAACCAAAAAGGAGAGAAACAACGCGGACACGTTTGAGACAACGCCGGTGACATTGGGCAGAACCGATTCCCGAAGCCAGTGGATGGTCGAGGCCACAGATTCCAGGTTGGGCAAAATTTCGGAGGTGAGCCACTGTTCCAACGAAGAGGCCGCTGAGTTGTACAGGGGCATAATGGCTGTCTGAATATCCGGATTGTTATCCAAAAAAGCCAAAAGCCAGTTCTGAACGCTGGAAATATATTCCGGAAACGCGTTGACCAGCCCCACCACACTGAGGTAGACCTGAGGAATCACCATTGCCATCAAAAGATACAACAAAACAAAGGCAAACAGCAGGCTGAACAGAATCGCCAGAGCATTCAAAAATCGGATATTCCGGGAATCCTCCAGCTTTGCGGTGGTTGTCATCGCCGTCATAAACATTAAAATTTTTCTGTGAATCGGCAGGAGAAGAAAGGCAATGATCATGCCCATAAAAATCGGGCGCAGGATGTAGGCCAACAGATCAAAAAAGGATCGTATCTTTGCTGCATTGAACACTGCAAAAAACAGCAAAATGGCTGCAGCAATGACACAAAAGGCCGTAATTCCGGCGGCAATATAAGGTTTATACTGGCTTTGTTTCAAGGCAGTTGCACCTGCTCCCCATCAGACTTTCAGTTCAGATTCTCTATCCTCCAGTGCTTGAGCATAGCGCTCCAGCACTGGGGCCACCTGCTCCGCCAAAAATTCTTCCACCTGCTGAGGGCACCGGCCAATATAGCGGCTTGGCTCCAAGTGGGCAGTCAGTTCCTCCATCGTCATGCCGAAGGTAGGATCCGCTGCAATCAAATCAATGAGATTATTTGTAAGGCCAAGATCCTTTACATTCTTACCGGCTTCAATGGAATGAATCCGAATACGCTCATGGAGTTCCTGCCGGTTTCCGCCCCGCTTCACCGCGTCCATCATAATATTTTCGCTGGCCATAAAGGGCAGTTCCTCCAGAACATGCTTTTCAATGACCTTGGGGTGGACGACCAGACCGGAAGCCACATTCAAATAAATGTTCAGAATTGCATCTACGGCCAAAAACGCTTCCGGGACTGAAATACGCTTATTGGCCGAGTCGTCCAGGGTCCGCTCAAACCATTGTGTTGCGGTGGTTACCGCGGGATTTCCCACATCCACAATGACATACCGCGCCAGAGAGCAAATACGTTCACAACGCATGGGATTTCGCTTGTAT
Organism: Lawsonibacter sp.; assembly: GCA_034927465.1. Lineage (GTDB taxonomy): Bacteria > Bacillota > Clostridia > Oscillospirales > Oscillospiraceae > Lawsonibacter. The sequence continues at coordinate 514 of JAYFPV010000420.1, read as the reverse complement.
GGCATGGCGGAGGAACCAATCTGGTTGGGTTCAAAGGGCTCCTCTACTTCTTTTAAATGGCACAGAAGGCGCATGTCGGTGGCAAATTTGCTGGCCGACTGTGCAATCCCTGCCAGCGTGGACACCACAGCATAATCCATCTTACGAGAATAAGTTTGACCGCTTACAGGCACAACGCCAGTAAAGCCCGTTTCCTTTGCAATTTTCTCCTCCAGCGTTTTGACTTTCTCATGGTCGCCTTCAAATAGCTCCAGAAAAGAGGCCTGGGTCCCCGTCGTCCCTTTTGAGCCCAACAGCTTCAGCGTGGAGATGCGGTACTCCACCTCATCCAGATCCATCAGCAGCTCATTCATCCACAGGGTAGCCCGCTTGCCTACCGTGACCAGCTGGGCGGCCTGGAAGTGGGTAAAGCCCAGCGTTGGCAGTGCCTTATACGTGTCGGAAAACTTAGCCAGACGAGCAAGAACCTGAACCAATTTGCAGCGGACAAGCTCCAGCCCCTCACGCATCAGAA